>JBBQSY010000009.1:0-54631 GCA_038213495.1 Bacteroidales bacterium | reverse complement strand
GCTACTGCAGGTACTGTTGTTCTGGCTCCTGCCGGAACCCGTACAAACACCGGTGGAGTTACTCTTCCTGTTATTACCGGTACGGTTGCTGCCGCTCAGTTTACGATTACAGGTACTTCTGGATATGCTTATACTTTTTCGCTTCCTGCAGCTGCAACAACTGTTACTTCGGGTGCAAACACCATGACTATTGACAACTGGACAAGCAATTCAACCGGAACTCTGACCGGTGGAACACAAATTGTAAAAGTGGGTGCCACACTCAATGTTGGTGCTAGCCAGGCTGCCGGGACTTACGTTTCGGGAACTCCTTTCCAGGTTACGGTTAACTATAACTAAACGATATTTTAAATAACAAAAGGGTGTGACAGGACTTTCCTTCCGCCCTTTTTTTTTCTCCCTACTTTATTTTTTTTTAAATTCACTACTGCTTTTCCTGCTGTTATCACGTTAATTCTTTAAATCATGCTCCGGTTACTACTGTCAACACTTGTAATACTTTTCTTTTCAGCCCGGACTTACAGCCAGGCCAGTGTTTCAGCAGAGGCATTTGCCGAAATTATTTCGGCCATATCGGCTACCGAAACTGCGCAATTAAACTTTGGCAAATTCTCGCCACAGGTACAGGGCGGACAGGTTATTATAACTCCTGAAGGAATGCGTACCTCAAACGGAACGGTGATCCTGGGCGGAGGAACGGCTAATTCAGGTGTATTCCACTTAACCGGATCTCCCGATGCTGCTTTCTCCATACAATTGCCCGATGCTCCGGCTATACTCACTCACCAGAATTCGAATAAAACCATGAGCGTAAGTGAATGGGTTTCGTACCCCAAGGCCGGAAACGGTACCGGGGTGCTGGTAAACGGTGAACAATTTGTACACCTGGGAGCAACGCTTCATGTAAACTCCCTGAATGATAACCCGGTTGGCTTGTACTCCGGTTCTTTTAAACTGACTTTCGCATACAATTAAGCTTAACGGCAATGGCTCTCCAGCCGAGCCTGTCGCATAATGCAACATTCATTTAATACCTTTAAAGGTTAAAACAAAGAAATACTTATTACCGGTATTACCGGAATAAAAAATACGAGTTGAGGGTTGGACCTTTTCGTTGCTTCAGAACCGCAGATTCCACCAAGTGTAAAAACTCCTGGTGGTTTTGCGTTTTTTGGGAGTCTGCAATCTCACGGCCTTGTGGGGCAGGCAGCCGGTTTTAACAGGCGGAAGGTAATACTCCTGCAGATATAAATCAATCAGATTCTTTTATCAAATGTTCTACAATTCAAAAACCGACTTCTTCCCTCCTGCCTTGTACAAAAGCACATGCGCATCCTCCATAGTTACGAGGCAGCCGTACCGTACACTTTCGAGGTAAGGTTTTATCACTTCGAAGAAAGCCTCAATTTTGGCACTTTCGTCAATTATTTCGACAACCACGGGGAGTTTTTCGTTGGTTTCCCAGAACTTGGTGGAATGTACGACGCTGCTTCCACCAAAGCCCATCACCCCTTTATGAACCGTTGCTCCGGCCATTCCGTTCCGCCTGGCGGCATAAACCAGCATCTCGTACAAGGGAGTATGTTTCAGTTTATCTGTTGAACTGGTGTAAACCCTCATGATCTTAACATCATCATTTGTTTTCATCTTACAGGATTTTAATGAGAATGATGCCTGCAAAAGTGGCCAGCAATCCAATAAAGATGCTGCTGCCGGTATATAAAAAGAAGTTAAAGAATTCGTTGTCGCGCAGCATGGCCATATTTTCGGCTGCGAAAGCTGAAAAAGTGGTAAATCCGCCGCAAAAGCCAACAGTCAGAAACAGGCGCCACTCCGTGCTGATAAAATCGCCTTTTTCGGCAATCCCGTAAATAAGTCCGATCAGTAAACAGCCTAATACGTTAACTGCAAAAGTGCCGTAAGGGAACGAGGAAGGGAAGTGTGCCGCAAAATAACGTGAAGTCAGGAACCTCGAAACTGTTCCCAGGAAACCACCTGTGCCAACCATTAATATCAATTTGAGCATGCGCGCGATTTTATAAGTCAAATGTTCAATGGTTCAAAAGTACGAAAGTTCAATCTTTACGGCCTCTTGTTTTGCATATATTTTCAAACTTACCTTTCAAACCTCAAAGGCAATTCATTTCAACCATTTTATTTAACAAAATCCCACTACATGCTTTCCAATTAGTTATCATGGAAACCATCCGGCTTATTCCATCATTTTAAGGCACTTTTCAATGCTTTTCCAGGTATGTTCAATATCGTGATCGAGGCCAACGCTGAAACGAACCAGTCCTTCGGACATGCCCATGTCGTGCTGCACATTTTCGGGAACCTCGCTCGAAGTACTTTTTCCCGAATTGCTGAACAGAGTTTTAAAATACCCCAGGCTCACCGCAAGGTATCCTACATCGTGAACCTCCATTAATTCCATAAACCTCGAAGCCTTTTCGCTTGTTTCCATATCGATGGAGAGCATGCCGCCAAAACCGAAATCGGGATTCATCTGGCGTTTCAATGCTTCATAGCCTTTATTTTCAGGTAAACCGGGATAATTGATCTTCAGACCGGCTTCCTTCATTTTCAGTGCCAGGTACAAGGCATTTTTACTGTGCTGCTGCATTCGGATATGCAGCGTATGCATATTTTTCAAAATGCCTGACGAACGCAGCGGATCAAGCGCCGGACCCAGGAGCATCGCCGTACCGTTGTTCACATCAATCAGCGAACTGATAAATTCTTGCGAAGCACAGATAGCCCCTGCAACACAATCGTTTTTACCGTTAATAAATTTTGTCATGCTGTAAACAACCACATGGGCTCCTAAAGCCGCGGGTTGTATAATCATCGGGGTAAAGGTATTATCAACCATCAGAACCACGTTGAACTCATTCGCGATAGCTGCCAATGCCGGGATATCAGATATTTGAAGCATCGGGTTGGTCATCGATTCGGTGTAAATGATCTTCGTTTCAGGAGTGATGGCTTTCCGAACCGCATCCAGGTCGGTGATATCCACGAAAGTGGTTTTAATATTGAATTTAGGCAGGTAATTCTGCATAAACGCAAACGTTCCGCCATAGGTTGTTACGCTCGAAACAATATGATCGCCGGCACTACATAACTGCAGAATAGCCGATGTAATGGCAGCCATGCCGGAAGCGGTAACCCAGGCTTCCTCGGTGCCTTCCATCGCGGCAAGTACGTCGGCAAGGTATTTGTTGCTCGGATTCCAGTGCCTTGAGTACAGGAAGCAACCTTCGGCTTCACCGTGAAAGGTATCAGCCATTGTTTTGGCCTGAAGAAACGTGTAAGTAGCTGAATCGGTGATGGATGGGTTGACATCACCAAATTCGCCGAACTGTTTCATTTCGAAAATTGCGCGTGAGGGATCGTGTTTCATAAGACAGGGATTTTGAGATTATTTTATTTTGTGGATGTTTAATGGTTCAAGGTTTAAATGCCTGAGGCGTTCCTGCTTCGTCGTACCTCCTCGCAGTGACGGCTTCGTGTTCAAATGCCTGCGGCGTTCAAGGTTATTCAAGGGGTTAATCGTAAATCGTAAATCGTCATTCGTAAATTGTATATTTAATTGTCATACAATGGTCATACGGTAGTCATACAGTTGTTATTGGATTTAGTGGTTCTTAGTGGTCTTTGCGGTTTAGAGGTATAAAGAAGTTCAATGTTCCTTAATCAATTCTGTAAATTACAGTTTGCCGGATTCAGCATTGCAAAACTACCATATGATTCAATAATCAGCAAGAATTATAACATTTTGCAACCATATTTGCAATAATATTTTAATTTTGAATCTTATTAACACTAATGTCTTTCATTTTTAATTAATACATAATAAACAATGGAGCCAAACTTTCATCTTGACACACTCGACAGAAGAATAGTTGAACAATTAATGAAAGATGCCCGCACCTCGTACGTCGAAGTGGCCAGGCAATGCAAAGTTACGCATACTGCTGTGCATCAGCGGGTACGAAAAATGAAGGAGGCCGGTATAATTTCCGGATCCCAGCTTGTTTTCAATCATAAAAGTATGGGCTATCTAACCTGCGCCTTTATTGGGATACAAGTGAACCTTACCTCTACCAGCACGCACAACGAGGTTTTCAATAAAATCCGCCAGATACCCGAAATTGTCGAATGTCATCATATCTCGGGCAAATACTCCTTGCTTATAAAAATAATCACCCGTAACAATGAGCACCTAAAACAGGTGATTGTTGAACAGATACAATCCATTCCCGAAATTTCATTTACCGAGACTTTTATTTCGCTCGAAGAAGGCTTCTCCAGGCAATTGCCTATCGGTTAAGATATCAGGAATCTTGCCTAGTTAAAATAATTCAGTACTTTTGCAAAAAAAAATCTTAACCAATTAATGATACAAATGAGAAAAATTGCAATCCTGGTACAGGTTATCGGCCTTACCTTATTAATGGCCTGTAATTCAGGAAGCTCAGATAAAAAAGGTGGCACCGCAGAGCAACCATATGGCGAGAAAAGCGGCATAGTTACCTATAAACCTTTGGAAATGATGGGCGTTAAAGTAACCCAGACCCTTTATTTTGATGATTATGGCAAAAAAGAGATGCGTGAAACTATGGTTGAAGGGAACATGAACGGAATGGAAATGCGCCAGCATACTATTGATCTCCGAGATGGGAACATCATGTATCATTACGAACTCGAGAATTCATCGGGCGGTCAGGACAGGGCAACAAAAAATGCATATAAGACAGTCCTTACGGCCGAAATGCTAGAGCAAATGAATGTTGCTTCGTTAAGCGAGAAAATGAAAACAAAACTCGGCTATAAAGAGGAAGGCAAGGAAACAGTTGCAGGCCTTGATGGCTCAAAATATTCAATTGCTCCCGACAGTGCGAACCCGGAAAACCGAGTAACCGGAGTCCAATATAAGAATATTCAGATTAAGATTTCGATGGGTAAAATGGAAATTATTGCAGATAAAGTTGAACTTGGCGCCAAAGTTCCTGCCGAAAAATTTAAAGTTCCTGAAGGTTATGCCATCGTAGACCAAAGTACAGATCAAATGCTTGGGATGCCGTCTGACGAGCCCACCGGAACTGACAATAAATAAGGTTTATTCCTTAAAACTTACTAACAGCCTGCTTTTTGCGGGCTGTTTGCTTTAAAACTCACCACCAGTAGTTGTTTAATGGGTAACTTTTAACAAAATACCTGAAACAAATGCTATGATTTCTTTGTTTTGAAAGAGATAATCCAAACTAAACAAGCTAAATCCCGTTAAAAAATGGTAATTTTGCCGCTTATTTTAAAAATCACCCATTATGAATTATGATGTTATAGTAATTGGCAGCGGTCCAGGTGGTTATGTAGCTGCTATCAGGGCATCACAGCTTGGTCTGAAAACAGCCGTTGTCGAAAAGGCTGAACTCGGAGGTGTTTGCCTCAATTGGGGTTGTATTCCCACAAAAGCATTGCTCAAAAGTGCACAGGTTTATAATTACATGAAACATGCTGCCGATTATGGTGTATCTCTCGAAGGCACCGTCGCTGCTGATTTGCCTGCTATGGTTACCCGTAGCCGCGGTGTGGCTGATGGCATGAGCAAAGGGATACAATTTCTGTTTAAAAAGAATAAAATTGATCATATACAAGGCTTTGGCAAACTGAAACCCGGCAAAAAAGTAGATGTTACCGACGCCGAAGGAAAGGTTACCGAACTTACCGCATCTCACATAATTATAGCCACTGGCGCCAGGTCGCGCGAACTGCCAAACCTGAAAATGGACGGTAAAAAAATTATCGGTTACCGCGAAGCCATGACCTTAACTACACAACCTAAAAGTATGGTTGTCGTTGGCTCGGGAGCAATAGGATCGGAATTTGCGCATTTCTACAACAGCATAGGTGTTCAGGTTACTTTGGTTGAATTCCTGCCCGCTATAGTGCCCGTTGAAGATGAGGAAGTATCAAAACAACTGGAGCGCAGTTTCAAAAAGGCAGGCATGAAAATAATGACTTCATCCTCCGTTGAATCAGTCGAAATCAAAGGTGATACGTGCAAAGTGAGCATCAAAACACCTAAAAACATAGAAGTTGTTGAATGCGATATCGTACTCTCAGCCGTTGGCATTGCCACCAACCTCGAAGGAATTGGCCTCGAAGAAACAGGGATCAAATTCGAAAAGGGCAAGGTTTTGGTTGATGAATTTTACCGGACCAACGTGGAAGGATACTATGCTATCGGCGATATTGTAAGCGGTCCGGCCCTTGCGCATGTTGCATCCCACGAAGGGATTACCTGTGTGGAGAAAATAGCCGGTATGAATGTCGAAGCTATTAATTACAATAACATTCCGGGTTGCACTTATACCTCACCCGAAATTGCATCAGTTGGCATGACCGAAAAAGCGGCCAAAGAAGCAGGATATGAGATAAAAGTCGGCAAATTCCCGTTTTCCGCTTCCGGAAAGGCTAGTGCGGCAGGCGCCAAAGATGGCTTTGTTAAAGTGATATTTGATGCAAAATACGGCGAATGGCTTGGCGCTCATATGATTGGCGAAAATGTTACCGAATTGATTGCCGAAGTGGTTGTTGCACGGAAACTGGAAACCACCGGTCACGAAATCATCAAATCCATTCACCCACATCCAACCATGAGCGAAGCCGTTATGGAAGCTGTAGCTATGGCTTATGGCGAAGTAATTCATCTGTAATCCTGTAAACTGATATGGAACTCATCCCAACTGCAATCCCTGATGTAATTATTATTAAACCCGATGTGTTCGGCGATGATCGCGGATACTTTTTCGAATCGTTTCATACCGAAAAATTTGCATCTTTTGGAATTGCGGAATCTTTTGTGCAGGATAACGAGTCGATGTCGCAGAAAAATGTCCTTCGCGGCCTGCACTATCAGCTTGAACCCAATGCACAGGGAAAATTGGTACGGGTAATCCGTGGCGCGGTTCTTGATGTTGCAGTAGACATAAGGCGGAACTCACCGACTTTCGGCAAATGGGTTTCAATGAAACTGACCGGCGAAAACAAATGGATATGCTGGATCCCGGAAGGTTTTGCCCATGGCTTTGTAACACTGGAAGACAATACCATTTTTACGTATAAATGCTCAGGCTTGTACAATAAAGCATCTGAAGCAAGCATACTATGGAACGACCCTGAACTGAATATAGATTGGGGTAACATACAGCCGCTACTCTCGGAAAAAGATAAACTGGCTCCTTTGTTTAAAGATGCCAGCTTGTTCTGAAACAGTAGAATGCAAGATAACGGCAGCTAGAGTAGCCACCGTTTAAATTAAACTGATTTTAATGAGTAAAAGATTCATATTTATTTTTGTTTTTGTAGCTTTTGCAGCTTTCGAGGGTTTTTATTATTCGCGAAGCAAAGAAAAGTCCGCCTCAGATACCGATTATCAAAAGGCATTTCTTCACAGTAACAAGATCTTCTCGCTGGTATTACCGGATAAGGCGGAGTTTGCGGGCGAAGAAGCCCCGCTTGCGCTGTATTATGTGCGCGAAAGTCTCGACCGCGAACTGATGGTAAACACGTATTGGCATTCGTCAACCATGTTGATGTTGAAAAAATCAAACAGGTATTTTCACATCATTGTCCCTATATTGAAAAAGTACGCTATCCCTGAAGATTTCAAATACCTGGCATTGATAGAGAGTGGCTTATCCAATGTAGTGTCACCGGCCGGAGCCGCAGGTTTCTGGCAGTTTATTCCGGGAACAGGCAAGCATTTTGGGCTCGAAATGTCCGAACAGGTTGATGAAAGATACCATATTCAAAAAGCTACTGAAGCGGCATGCAAACTACTTCGTGGTTCATACAATAAATTTGGCAGCTGGACACTGGCTGCTGCAGCCTACAATGTTGGCGAAGGAAGGATTTCAAAAGAACTGGAACGTCAGAAAGCAAGCACTTATTACGATTTGTATCTGCCCGACGAAACCATGCGTTATGTTTACAGGATTATTGCACTGAAATTACTTTACGAACATCCGACTCAATATGGGTATTATATCCGAAATAAAGATCTGTATCCGCCTATTCCCACCTATACTGTAACTATTGATTCAAGTATCAGTAATCTCCCGGTATTCGCCAAAAATATGAATATCAATTACCGCATACTTAAAGAATTCAACCCCTGGTTACGTTCGGATAAACTCACAAATCCGGCCGGAAAAAAATATATCCTCACCTTTCCAAAGAAAGGATTCGAGAAGTTTGATGAATTGCTGAGTGAAATTGATAATGCTGAACAGATTTTCAACGATACCATTTCTGCCCGGTCGCTGCCTAAATAAGTTTCGCAAATAGTATAACAGCATTAATGTAAAAAAACTTATGATCGAGGGCAGCCTGAAGCAGGTAACTGTTGACCAACCGGAAACCAACGGCCAGGAATACCTGGAGGTGTATGGCGCCCGGGTGCACAACCTGAAAAATATCGACGTCATAATTCCCCGCGACAAACTGGTTGTAATTACCGGTTTGAGCGGAAGCGGAAAATCGTCCCTGGCTTTCGATACCATATATGCCGAAGGTCAGCGTCGGTACATGGAAACATTTTCGGCATACGCCCGCCAGTTTATGGGCGATATAGAGCGACCGGATGTTGATAAAATCACAGGATTGAGTCCTGTTATCTCAATCGAACAAAAAACAACCAACAGGAATCCACGCTCTACGGTAGGTACCATCACCGAAATATATGATTTTCTGCGTTTGCTTTACGCCCGCGCAGGTGAAGCATATTCTTTTGTATCGGGTCAGAAAATGGTTCGCTATACCGATAATCAGATCATCGACCTGATACTCGAAAACTATTCCGATAAAACCATTTATATACTCGCGCCCCTGGTTCGCGGACGTAAAGGGCACTACCGGGAATTGTTCGAACAAATCCGGAAACAGGGATTCCTTAAAGTTCGCGTGGATGGTGAAATCAGCGAAATAGCTTTCGGAATGCAGGTGGACAGGTACAAGATACATGATATCGAGGCAGTGATCGACACCATAAAAGTGAACGAAAAATCGCTGTCCAGGCTCACAGCTTCCATTCAAACCGCATTACGACAGGGCAAAGCAGCCCTGATGGTAATGGAATCTACTTCACAGGAAGCCAGGTTTTTCAGCAGGCTGCTCATGGATCCTGAGACCGGCATTGCCTATGATGAACCGGAGCCGAACAGTTTCTCGTACAATTCCCCTTACGGCTATTGCCAGCGCTGCAAAGGCCTTGGGTATATTTCGGAAATTGACCTGGCTAAAGTTATTCCCGACGCATCCATAAGCATCCGTAAAGGAGGCATCACCCCGGTTGGTGATTATAAACCTACCTGGATATTCAGGCAGCTCGAAGCCATTGCCCATAAATATCATTTTACGCTCGATACTCCTTTATCGGATATACCGGAGGAGGCTATAGGAACCATACTCTATGGTTCGGACGAAGTGATAAAAGTTAAAAACGAATACCTGGGCGTAACTTCTTCGTACTCGCTTAATTTCGAAGGAATTGTTCAGCATATCCTGAACCAGAATGAATCCGGGAATCCTGAAGGACTGAAACGCTGGGCCGAAGGATTTATGAACTCCGTAGAATGCCCTGATTGCAATGGCACCAGGCTCAAAAAGGAGTCACTTTTTTACAGGATAAATACAAAAAATATTGCCGAACTTGCCAGGATGGACCTTGTGAACCTTTCGGAATGGTTCGACAACCTCGAGCAGCACCTCGAAGAAAGACAGAAACTGATTGCCCACGAGATCATCCGCGAAATCCAAAGCCGTTTGTCGTTTCTGCTCAATGTAGGACTCGACTACCTTTCGCTTAACCGCACATCAGGAAGTCTTTCGGGCGGCGAATCACAGCGTATCCGCCTGGCCACACAAATAGGATCACAACTGGTCGGTGTGCTATACATACTCGATGAACCCAGTATCGGGCTGCACCAAAGGGATAACCACCGCCTGATAAATTCGCTTAAGAACCTGCGTGATACCGGTAACTCGGTTATTGTTGTCGAACACGACCAGGATATGATACTGGCTGCCGATCATGTAATTGATATGGGCCCGGGAGCCGGAACTCATGGCGGAATGCTTGTTGCCCAGGGCACTCCCGGATCGCTTCACGATTGCAACAGCATTACCTGCCAGTATATTTCGGGCAGAAAAAAAATTGCATTGCCACTTAAACGAAGAAGTCCTGACAACAACTTCCTCACCCTCAAAGGAGCGACCGGCAACAACCTGAAAAATATCGATCTGAAACTCCCTCTGGGCGTTTTTACTTGCATTACGGGCGTTTCGGGCAGCGGGAAATCGAGTCTGATAAACGAAACCTTATACCCAATACTGAGTAAACATTTTTACCGATCGGAAAAGAAACCCCTGCCTTACCAAAGCATAGACGGGCTCAAACTGATTGATAAAGTAATAGAAATAGACCAATCGCCTATTGGCCGCACGCCACGTTCTAATCCTGCTACCTACACCGGAGTGTTTGATGAAATAAGGAAACTGTTTTCGTCGTTGCCTGAATCAAAGATAAGGGGCTACAAACCAGGGCGTTTTTCGTTTAATGTGAAAGGCGGTCGTTGCGAAACATGCCAGGGTGCCGGCATCAGGGTTATCGAAATGAATTTTCTGCCCGATGTAAATGTACCCTGCGAAGTGTGCGAGGGAAAACGCTACAACCGCGAAACTCTCGAAGTCCGGTTTAAAGCCAAATCCATCACCGATGTTCTGAATATGACCATTGAACATGCTGTTGAATTTTTTGAAAATATTCCATCTATATTGCAGAAAATTAACACATTGAACCAGGTTGGTCTCGGTTACATTACACTTGGGCAGCGTTCGACGACATTGTCGGGAGGTGAAGCTCAGCGTGTTAAACTTGCCACTGAACTTTCGAAACGCGATACCGGAAAGACGCTCTATATCCTCGACGAACCTACAACAGGACTCCACTTCGAAGATGTGAATATTCTGCTCCATGTGCTGAATAAACTTGTCGACCGGGGAAACTCGGTATTGGTAATCGAGCATAATCTTGAAGTTATAAAAGTTGCTGATTACATTATTGATCTTGGCCCCGAAGGAGGCGAACGCGGCGGTTTTGTTATTGCCGAAGGAACCCCGGAGCAACTCGTTAAGAATAAAAAAAGTTATACGGCACAATATTTGAAAGATGTTTTATCACAATAAATTGAAAATTAACGTATTGTAAACTATTTTTTAACAATAACTATTTAAGCTTTGGAACATTAATATATAAGGAAAGTAAATTTTAACCCGTTTAACTGCAAAATAATTTTGGCTAACAAACTACATATGAATACTAAGATTGCGGTAACCTGTGTTAATTCAGGGTCTACGATGCTTTTTCGAAAAGGAACCTCACTCAATCATGTAATCAGGGAATTTGGAATAAAAATGAAAAGCCCCATACTTGGCGCATTGGTAAATAATGAATTGCAGGAACTTACCTTTGAGGTATTTCATCCAATTACGGTTCAATTTATCGACATCGAGCACCCTGATGGAAAGAGAATGTACGTCAGAGGGCTCTCGTTTGTTCTGTACAAGGCTGTAAATGAGCATTTTCCAAAATCACAACTGCGCATCAATCATTCCATTTCGAAAGGAGTATACTGCAAAATTAACAACACGCAAATTGAATTAACACACAAGGACGTCGCGGAAATTAAACAAAGAATGCAGGATATTATCGATGATGACCTGCCGTTTATCCGCATGGAAGAGCCAACGGAAGAAGTATCGCAAAAATTTAAGGCGCACGGCCTGAATGACAAGATCAATCTCCTGAAGCACCGTGGGCGCAACTATTCCACTTACTATAAACTGGATGGACATATCGACGCTTTTTACGGTTTAATGATCCCATCGACAGGTTACCTGAAGGTCTTTGATCTGAACAGGTATTATAACGGAATTTTGTTACAAATACCTCAGAAAGGAAACCCGACACAGGTTGAAAGTCTTGTTATTCAAAACAAGCTCTTCGAAATTTTCCAGGAATTTTCGGAATGGGTAAAAATCCTTGAAGTCCCCGACATCAGCGATCTGAATAATTCCAGTTCCAATGGCAAATCGGAAGTTTTTATAAAAGTTTCGGAAGCTTTACACGAAAAAAAAATAGGGCATATTGCCGACAGCATCCGTTCAAAAAATCATAAGGTAAAGATCATTCTTATCAGCGGACCCTCTTCGAGCGGGAAGACTACCTTTGCAAAACGCCTGGCAATACACCTGATCGTTAATGGGATGAAACCGCTCAATTTATCGCTCGACAACTATTTTGTGGACCGGGATAAAACGCCGCTGGACGAAGATGGTAATCACGATTTTGAAGCAGTGGAAGCACTGGATATCAATCAGTTCAATAAAAACCTGCTATCACTGCTGAACGGCGAAATGATTGAGCTTCCCAAGTTCTCATTCGAAACCGGAAAGCGTTTTTACAATGGAGAAACCATGCAGATGGGCCCCGACAATGTATTGATCATCGAAGGTATTCACGGTCTGAATCCACAACTTACCAGTTCGATACCTTCTGAAGCCAAATTTAAAATTTACGTTTCGGCGCTTACTTCGCTCAATATAGATAATCACAACCGGGTCAGCACTACGGATAACCGGCTGATCCGCCGGATAGTACGCGATTACCGTTACCGGAAATATTCGGCCATTGATACTATTTCGCGCTGGCCAAGTGTGAGGGCAGGTGAAGAAAAGCATATCTTCCCGTTCCAGGAAGAGGCAGATACCATGTTCAACTCAGCATTGCTTTACGAACTGGCCGTTCTTAAACCTTTTGCCGAGGCAATATTACTCGAGGTTCAACCTAACCAGCCGGAATATTCGGAAGCAATCAGGCTGTTGGGATTCTTCCGTTATTTTAAACCCCTTAAACCAACCGAGATTCCTCCAACATCTATTTTAAGAGAATTTCTTGGAGGAAGCAGTTTTAACTACTAGTTTTGTATAAACAGATATTGCTGCTACAATAAAAAAGTATTCAGTTATAAAAACCTTTTGTTAATCAGGAATTTTAAATTAACTTTACTGGTAAACTATGTAAAGTTGGGAACGCCTGGTACAATATCAAAAGTGCAAAATCAGTTAATACATTTACAAAGTCAATGCTAAAAGACTAAAACATTATTAAAATGTACATCGAAGACGAATTTATTAACCTGAGTGAGGATGAACGAATCCGCGCAGCCATCACCCCTAAAGACTGGAACGAAATTAAATCGCACGATTCCTGGTCGGTTTTCAAAATCATGTCGGAACTGGTGGAAGGCTACGAAAAAATGGCCCGCATAGGCCCTGTCACCATTTTCGGATCGGCCCGATCAAAGCCCGACAACCCGTATTACAAACTGGCGGAAGAAATTGCAAACCATCTCACAACAAAAGGGTTTGGAGTGATTTCGGGCGGAGGCCCCGGAATAATGGAAGCAGCCAACAAGGGGGCTCAATCCGGCGGCGGAAAATCAGTGGGACTCAATATTGTACTTCCTCATGAGCAATATTCAAATCCGTTTATCGATAGCGATAAACTTATTACATTCGACTATTTCTTTAGTTCGTAAACTGATGTTTATGAAATATTCGCAGGGATATATCGTGCTACCCGGCGGGTTTGGCACATTGGACGAATTATTTGAAGCTATCACATTAATTCAGACCCATAAGCTTGTTCGCTTTCCGATTGTATTGGTGGGATCCGAATACTGGGGCGGATTGGTTGAGTGGATTAAAGCCCGGGTTGTTGAAGATAAAAACATCAGCCCTGAAGATATGGATATTTTCACGCTGGTTGATGATGTTCAAAGTGCAGTTAATGTGATCGAACAATATTACCTGAAATATGCTTTGAAACCGAATTTCTAAGAATTCATTTTAAAAGATCAGAAAAGACGGCATTATGTCGTCTTTTTTATTTGCAAAAAAGTGCATACCCTTTTGCGGGATGATAAAGTGCCTTGGTTATTTTTGACTACCTGCAAATAACGAGTTTACCACTGGCAAATCCACGGTTTGTTTGTACAGTTACTATATAAATCCCGTTTTGGTAGGCTGAAACATCCAAGACCAAAGGAAATCCCGCAACAGAGGAATTAAAGATCATTCTGCCATCCATTCCCCTGATAATCAAAGAAAATGTATTACCTCCCGGATCACCGTCAACCGAGACTGATACTTCGTTTCTAGCGGGGTTTGGAGTAATTTTAAGAGAATAAATCTGATTTTGTGTTGGCTCGCTAATTCCAAATAGTTTATCCGCTTTGCCAAAAAATAAAGCCAATCCTCCTGAGTAGTTGCCTGCAAACAAATCAGTGAGTGTATCATTATTCAGATTTCCCACAGCAACCGCGCTGCGCCACCCTTCTTTGATGCCCGGGAGGCTGCCAAGCATATTGAAATTCCCGTCCAGATTGTTCCTGATATGGTCAAATACATATACATCTCCGAATTCAGAGCCTACAAATAAAACAGTTTCGCCTTGTTTGTCCTTGTAAAAACAAGGCACGCTATAGCCGTAATTGGATAATGCTGTGTTGGTTATATCAACTCCCCCGAAATTCTCGCTTACAAGTTGAAATTCAGCGGCTTCTTTCGTACCGGTATTCCTGTAATAA
Source organism: Bacteroidales bacterium (assembly GCA_038213495.1). GTDB lineage: Bacteria > Bacteroidota > Bacteroidia > Bacteroidales > UBA4417 > UBA4417. The sequence continues at coordinate 39,911 of JBBQSY010000009.1, read as the reverse complement.
CTGAGTGTGCCGCTGCGTTTGCCACAAACCAGGTCGGTTAAACCGTCGATATCCATATCAACAAGCTGTGGCGCCGAAAAATCACCCACATCAATCAGGTGCCAGGCCGGATCAACAAGTTTAAAGTCGGCAGGCAGTCCCGGAAGTGCGATGTTTTCGCAGTACACCAGCTTACCTTTGGAGTTACCGCAAACCAGGTCCAGGTCACCGTCACCGTCCATATCGGCAACAGCCGGGATCAACGACTGCATTTTCAGGGTATCAAGGTGTGCAATATTACGGTCGACAAGCGTAAACTCAGGTTTCGCATTTGTACCTGTATTGATGAGTAAGGCAATTTTTGAAGTAAAAGAACACTGAAGGCCTGCTTCAGGCGAGAAGATACAAGTATCGGAATAACCGTAATTGCCGACCAGCAGATCAGTGAGTCCATCGCCGTTGTAATCAAACATCACCGGGTATGCGCCGGATCCCAGGTCAAGCATCTGATTCTGAAGGAAACTTTTTGAGACAAGGTTAAAGGAAGGAAGGGCATTCGTTCCTGAATTATGGTACAAACTTACGCTGTTAAAATTTTCACCCTTGATCAGCGAGGGATCAAAAGGCGACACAAGCAAATCTTTCTGCCCGTCATTATCCACATCCACCAGCATGGCAGCCGGAAATGTGCTCATATTCACAGGATCTGCAGCGTTCGGAAAATTGGTGGTTTGCGAGATCATCCTGGCATCGGCCTTGCTTCCGCCATTAGTAAGCTGAATCAAGGTACTGAAATCGACATCGCCGATTGTTATATCTGGCAGACCGTCTGCATTAAGGTCATTCATCAATAATGTAGAACCGGTATGTTTGGGATCATCTGAAATAAATCCGGGAATGCTTGTATTTTTCTTCACTCCCGGGCATGTATCCAGTATAATGACATTGCTCTCGTTACCTTCGGCAAAATGTCCCCAGCAGGAAGATGATTTCTCAAAAGTAAGAGAATCCTGGTTCCCAAAACGCTCCATCGATGTATTCCTGTGCCATTCCACAAAAGAACCCAAACCCCAGAATGTAAATACATCCAGATCCCCGTCACCATCCATATCAATAATGGCAGGATAATCAGCATAAGTTACAAGGATATTGGTAAGCGTTGTTCCCTGGAGTGACAGCAGGTAGGGATGAGTAACTAGAGTAAATTTAAGCGTGCCTTTGGAATCATTTCTATACACTTTAATGCCTCCGGTGGTATATGTAAAAATATCCTTTTTCCCGTCATTGTTATAGTCAATGGCCTGCACCCATTGCTCAAGAGGCGGAAACAAAGAAGATAGTTCTGTTTTAAAATGATACTTTCCGGGCGTTGACGGATTCACAATAAAAGGCAGTATGCGGTTTCCATGTCTGTCGAAAACCAGGAGATCATCCGTGCCGTCGAGGTTAATATCAATATTTGCAAACTGAGAACTGTTAAGCCCACCGGCAAAAGGGTAAAGCAGCGTATCATTTGTTTCACTTATAAGCAAAACACTGTCGATCCTGTTATAATCATGAATTGCTGACAATTGAGCAAACAAATGAAAATTGCCTGCTGCGAAAAATAAAACCAGGAATGTGATAAACCGGCTGATGTTAGTATGTTTTAGCAATTGTTTTTGCATGATTAATATAGAGTGCAATAAGGTTAAAGAGTTTCAGGGTTTCAGGGTTTCAGAGTTTCAGGATGTAATCCGCATTCCTAAATCCAAAATTAATTAATCTTTAAAACAGCATTTACAGGTAAATGATCCGAAGGATAATATTCACCGTTAATTATCCCGTTCACCTTAAATGATTTCACCTTTATGCTATTTTTGATAAAAATATAATCTATCCGTGCGCCGGGTTGCCCGCCAACCTTGAATCCGGTAAAAGTATACTCCGGCCCTTCATTTTTTTTACTGAGGCTTCGAGCATCCGTCAAATGCAGTGGATCTGATTTATCTGTAATTATCTTAAATGGCTCCGAACCGGGCGTTGCATTAAAATCGCCAAAAACAATAACCGGTATTCCCCCTGCTAATGAATCAACTGCATGCAATATAAGCCGGGCAGAATTTCGTCGTGCAATTTCGCCCAAATGATCAAAATGAGTGCAGAAAACAAGGAATCCGATCCCGGATTTTTGGTCATTCAGCTTCGCCCAGGTAACAACCCGGTTACAGGCAGCATCCCATCCCCTGCTTCCGGCTACCGATGGTGTTTGCGAAAGCCAGAAAGTACCTGATGCAATCATTGAATATTGATATTTATCAAAGAAAATAGGCGAAAACTCACCCGCTTCTATGCCGTCATCGCGCCCGACACCGATTCTGGTAAATCCCGGAAAAGCCTTTTCCATATCAATAACCTGCTCATATACAGCCTCCTGTAATCCGAATACACCCGGACTTACCTTACGGATTGCAGAGAATACATTCTCTTTACGGTTCGCCCAGGTATTTGGAGCATCCGCAGGTGTAAGCAGTCGGATATTATAGGTGAGTACATGTACAATCGCCTTTTGGGCAAACCCAACAGTAAAATTAGTTATTAAGCTCAGAAAAATTAAGAGTATGGGTATTTTCCTAAAGAAATCAGATTTATTGCTATTCATAAGGAACTTATTAATGACGTATGGAGGACGGTCCATTTTCCACAAAGATCGTGATTATTGTGAATTGGTTTAAAATACGGAATAAAAAGAAATAACTATCACTGGAAAACTTAATGATATCCGCTTAAAACAGCAATATTGTTCATAAGTAGATCATAAATCTGCTTATTTCTTTCTCAGGCTGCATTTGTTATTTGCCAATAGATTTCTATCTTTGCAGGCTCAAAAAATAAAGTTTATCTAACTACCTAAATTCTAAACACATGCAGAATAAAGGCGCAATTCGCTTTTTTGCAATAGCATTTGCCCTGGTCTGTGCATTCCAGCTATCATTTACTTTAGTAACATCACTTACTGAAAAAAAAGCAAGGAATTACGGCACCAGTGAACAGGCAATAACTTTGGCTAAAAAATTAGCAAAAAACGATGCCCAAATTGAAGCCAGGCTGACTGATTCCATCCAAAAAGCCCGCGAACGTTACTACCTCGATTCAGTAGCAAACCAACCTGTTTATAATATACTTCTACGCAAGTATACCTATAAAGAATGTCTGGACCGTGAAATTAACCTCGGCCTTGACTTAAAAGGGGGTATGAATGTAACCATGGAAGTTTCTGTTGCCGACGTGGTAAAAGGAATGTCGGGTAACAGCACAAACCCTGTTTTCACAAAGGCGATGGCTATGGCCAACGAAAAACAGAAAAACAGTCAGAAAGACTTTGTGACTCTGTTTGGTGAATCATTTACCCAGATTGATCCGAATGCCAAATTATCGGCTGTTTTCGGCCGTATGGAACTGCGCGAAAAAATCAGGCCCAATTCTACCAACGATGAGGTGCTTGCAGTTGTCCGTCAGGAATGTACTGATGCTTTTGACCGAACTTTTAATATTCTGCGTAACCGTATCGACCGTTTCGGTGTAACCCAGCCCAATATTACCAAACTGGCTACCAGCGACCGTATTCTCATCGAATTGCCCGGTATAAAAGATCCGGATCGTGTTCGTAAACTATTACAGGGATCTGCAAAGCTCGAATTCTGGGAAACCTATAAATTCAGCGAACTGGCTGGAATTTTCAACGAAGCCAATAAACGATTATCAGGCATGGATGCAGTGGTTGATACCATTGCCAAAAATGCTGATTCACTTGCTGCTAAAACCGATGCTGCCCCTGTTGCAAAGGCCGATACCGCTAAAAAAACTAGTCTTGCTGAAAAATTAAAACAAGATACTACTGCAGCGTCTGCCGGCAAAGAGCAACAAATTGAAAAATACCGGAAAGAGAATCCGCTTTTTACATACCTGCAACCTGCATACACGCAACAGGGCGGACAAACCTTTGCCACCAACCGCGCCACAGTTGGTTATGCCGCCATTAAGGATACCGCACGTATCAATGCTATGATGAGCAAGGTAAAAGGCATGTTCCCCCGCAACTGCCAGTTTGCCTGGACTTTTAAGCCCGAAAAAGAAACTCCTGAAGTTCTTGAACTGATGGCACTTAAATCAACGAACCGTGAAAACACGGCCGCTCTTTTCGGAGATGTGATTGTTGAGGCCCGCCAGGATTACGACCAGAACGGACGCGTTGAAGTTTCGATGAGCATGAATAATGCCGGAGCAAAAGTTTGGAAGAACCTTACCCGCGATAACGTTGGCAAACAGGTCGCCATTGTACTCGACGGTTTTGTATATTCAGCTCCGAATGTTAACGACGAGATTCCTAACGGACGTTCATCCATTTCCGGAAGCTACTCGGTTGAAGAAGCACAGGACCTTGCAAACGTGCTGAAAGCTGGTAAATTGCCTGCTCCGGCCCGTATTGTGCAGGAAGAAATTGTCGGACCATCACTCGGTAAGGAATCGGTGAACGCCGGTTTGTTCTCCTTCATTATTGCTTTTATCCTTGTGCTGCTCTATATGCAGTTTTACTATTCAAAAGCAGGTTTGGTTGCAAACGTTGCTTTGATTACCAACGTGTTTTTCCTGATTGGCGTATTAGCCAGTGTTGGAGCGGTGCTCACCCTTCCGGGTATCGCCGGTATTGTACTTACCCTGGGTATGGCCGTTGATGCGAACGTTATTATTTATGAACGTATCAAGGAGGAAGTCCGGGCGGGCAAAGGTTTACGCCTGGCCATTCACGACGGATACCAGCATGCCTACTCCGCTATTATCGACGGTAACGTAACTACACTTATCACAGGTATTGTTCTTTATATCTTCGGTTCAGGTCCGATACAGGGCTTTGCGACAACACTTATTATTGGTATTCTCACCTCGCTTTTCACTGCGATCTTTATTTCGCGGCTTGTTTTCGAAACCTTACTCAATAAGAATGTTGACATTACTTTCGGAAATAAATATACCATCAATGCTTTCACCAAAGTAAATATCAATTTTATAGGGATCAGGAAGAAACTGTACGTTGTTTCAGCAACAATCATTGTGATTGGTATGGCTTCCCTGGTTTTCAAAGGATTGAATTATGGTATCGATTTCTCCGGCGGACGTTCCTATATCGTGATGTTCGACCAGGATGTTAATACAACAGACATTCGTGCTTCATTAGGAAAAGAATTTGGTGGCGAAGCCCCTGAAGTTAAAACTATAGGTATAAGCAAGAACAGGGTCAAAATCACAACCAAATATATGGTTGACGATAAGTCGGAGAAAGCAGATTCGATTGTTGAATACAGCCTTTATACCGGTCTGTTGAGTTCATTTAAAACACCTCCTACGGCACATGATTTCAGTACAAACAATGAGTCTATCGGTATACAGAACTCACAGAAAGTAGACCCTACCATTTCTGACGATATCAAGCAATCGTCCATTTATGCCTTGTTCTTTGCGTTGTTAGCCATCTTCACCTATATAGCAATACGCTTCCGCAAATGGCAGTATGGATTAGGCGGTGTAACTTCGTTGTTCCACGATTCACTCATAACCATCTCAATGTATTCGATCTGGTATGGCATACTACCGTTTAACCTCGAAGTAGACCAGGCATTTATAGCCGCTATTCTAACCATTATCGGTTACTCGATCAATGACTCGGTTATTATCTTCGACCGGTTGCGCGAATGGATTGCATTATACCCAAAACGTGATCTGCAAACCAATATGAACGGTGGAATGAACAGTACACTCGGACGTACCGTGAATACTGCGGGTACAACGATTGTAACTCTTTTAGCGATCTTCCTGTTTGGTGGCGATGTAATCCGCGGATTTATCTTCGCATTGCTTGTCGGTATTGTAGTCGGAACATATTCATCCATCTTCAATGCGACTCCGGTTGCTTACGACTTTATTATGATGTCGAACCGCCGCAAGGAAAGAAAACTCAAATTAGCAGAAAAAAAGAAATAATCTTCTGACCAGATTGTATTCACGAGAGCCCCGGTAATTCCGGGGTTTTTGTTTTTATACACGGAAAAGATAGTGTGTGGGTGTTCCTGAGAAATCCATAATTCTATTCAACCCTGTATTACCGATAGTATGACCAGCCTGATCCTGCCTGTTTGGGACATCCTGCAGGCAAATTATACTTTTATCTTCTGCAAATCAAGTATATCAGGTAACTCAATTGCTCCTCCAACCAATAATAAAGATAATATTGGATAAAGTGCAGCTAGTTTATTACTTTTGTGGGATAATATTTAAAAACCTGAACTATGTCCGGACTACCGGTACTTCTCTTTTTTGATATAAGCGGTGGCGAACTGCTTTTAATCATGCTTGTTGTTTTCCTGGTTTTTGGTCCCGAAAAAATGCCCGAGATGGCGCGTAAAGCCGGTCGTTTTATGAACCAGATGAAAAAGGCTTCCAACGACATAACGCGCGAATTCAAAAAGGAGACCTCCGTGATAAAGGATGAAATAAATGCCGCCCATTCCAAGATAGACGAGCAAATTGACAGCGTCCGCCGGGAAGTTAACCGTACCAAAGCACAGGTAGTAAATGATTTAACAATTGAAAAAGAGCCAGATCCCGCTCCAGATGCCAATACACCTGTTGATGAAACCGAAACGGAAGTAAAAACTCCGGCCGAAACTCCGGCTCCTGAAGTTCATATCACGGCTGAAACTACAAAAAATGAAAACGACACTTCAAAAACAGAATAATAAAATCATTTCACATCCGTTTTATCAGGCATAAGCAAACCTTTGTTCCTCCCCGTCTTTATCATACCATATGAAAATACGCATCCTTATATTCACCTTTATCCTTAGCCTTGCTGCTTCCCCTCTTCTTGCACAAAACCGTTCATTGCGTGCTGCCGAGGAGGCTTTCAACAATATGCAGTACAATGTTGCATTAAGCAAATATAAAAAAGCATTGTCGAAGACCAAGTCAAAGCCTGAGAAAGAAGTGATTTCATACCAGATGGCTGAATGCTATCGGATTATCAACAATACAAGAAGAGCTGAAGCAGCCTATAAGAGGCTTGCCAAAACCAAATATGCCACATCCAATCCATTGGTTTTTCTTCACCTTGCCGAGGTTTTGAAGTCAAATGAAAAGTATCCCGAAGCAAAAACATATTTCGAAAAATACACCCAGGCAGTTCCCGGCGACCCTCGTGGACCAACCGGTTCCCTGTCGTGCACACTGGCCCAGGAATGGCTCGAAAATCCGACAAAATACCAGATTAAACCCGAAAAAGCTATAAATTCCAGGGAATCAGACTTTTCGGCTACCTATGCCGACAAACTTTATAATACCATAATTTTCACCTCAACCCGCGAAGCTGCTACCGGGAAAGATATGGATAACTGGACAGGCCAAAACTTCAGCGACCTGTTTGTTTCGAAACTCGATCCTAAAGGACAATGGTCGACTCCGGTACAACTGGAAACCGCTAATGTTATAAATACCGAAGCCAACGAAGGCAACCCTTCCGTGAACAGCAGGTTCAACCAATTGTATTTTACCCGCTGTCCAAACGACAAGGGGTCTTTGCAAGGGTGTAAAATCATGTTTTCCCGGCGTGCAGGCCGCAACTGGGGCGAGCCTACAGCACTGGATCTCGGAGGCGACAGCACAACCGTTTTTGGCAATCCTTCCATCAGTCCCGACGAACTTACACTTTTGTTTTCCGGTAATTTACCAAAGGGACAGGGAGGAAAAGACATCTGGATGGCAACGCGAAAAACAACGAATGATAATTTCGGGCGGCCATTAAATGCCGGGCCGGCGATCAATACTCCTGGTGATGAGATGTTTCCTTTCATGCGAAACGATACTACCCTGTATTTTTCATCCAACGGGCTTCCGGGAATTGGTGGTCTCGATATTTTCCGCTCTACTTTTTCGAATGGCGCATGGACAAAACCTGTCAACATGCAGGCTCCGATTAATTCACCCGGAGATGATTTTGCCATTGTATTCAATCCCGAAGAAGATAAAGGTTTCTTTTCATCCAACCGTAAAGGTGGCCGGGGTAGCGACGATTTGTATTCCTTCGTTAATCCACCGGTTATTTTTACTCTTTCGGGTGTAGTAAAAGACGATAAAACATTGCAGTTCATCCAGGGGGCCGTGGTTAAAATGACCGGATCGAACGGCACTTCCGTTGAAACAAAAACCGACGCAAAAGGATATTACAATTTCCTCAAAACACAGATAAAACCGAATACAACCTATGAATTTATCTGTTTGAAAGACAATTATTTAAACAAGAAAGCGAAAGAAACTACCGTTGGGCTCGAAAGCAGCAAAGATTTTACAATCGACTACAGACTCGAACCCATTCCGGATAAACCGGTTGTGTTGCCCGACATCCTTTACGATCTGGCAAAATGGGATCTGAAACCTCAGTACCAGGATTCGTTGCAGGGATTGATAAAAACCCTTGATGAAAACGAAACACTTATTATCGAGCTTGCTTCTCACACCGACTCACGTGGCACTGACGAGAGTAATGATGTGCTTTCGCAAAAGCGTGCCGAATCGGTTGTTAACTACCTTATCGATCGCGGAATTGACCCGAACAGGCTTATTGCCAAAGGGTATGGCGAGCGCGTTCCCCGAAGATTAAACAAGGATGTGACGAAAGACGGATTCCTCTTTAAATCGGGAATATTATTATCGCAATCTTTTGTTGATTCACTTTCTACAAAACCAGCCCAGGAAGCAGCTTATGCCCTGAACCGGCGCACCGAATTCAGGATCATCAGCAAAGACTTTGTTCCTAAGACACAAAACGTAGCCATTCCCAGCCAGACCCAGAAAGTGAGCATCCAGATAAATCCCGAGGATAATGTTATTCCGCTGATCACAAATGCGGACAACACATTAGCATTCAGTGCTGTCGTTAACGGGTATACCCTGCAGGTGACACTGAGCGAGGAAGGCCCGGGGCTAAGTTTCTCAGTGGATGCAACCCTTAAAATGCTTAAATCAGGCGCGATAGGCAGAACTGATTTTGCCGGCGATGCCGAAAAGATACTTGGCAACAATAGTATTTTGGATAAATCTGTTTTCAATGTAGGAGAAATCAGTATTGCAACCAAATCAGCATTTGACCTGGAAGCAACTGTTTTACAGAAACAGAAAGCAGATGTCCTTATGAGCGAAAAAGTACTTAAACGATTTGGCACCTTTACTATTGATAAGGTCAAAAAGCAGATAATTTTCAAGTAGACGGGTAATTTGCAATTTAAAATTTTGCAGATAATCGTAACTGCGTCTTTCAATCCGCAGCGCATTAAATATACCAGGCACTTTTAAAATGGCCTTATTTACCAGGAAGTAAATACCAATCACTGAGCCCTATACGCGCAGCACTATGCACTAAGCACAATGCACTAAGCAAAAACAACACACAAAATCCACCATGACCGACAGGTATTCACAACGAGGAGTTTCGGCCACAAAAGACGATGTTCATAATGCCATCAGGAATATAGACAAAGGCATTTTTCCGAATGCTTTCTGCAAAGTGGTTCCTGATCTGCTGGGCAACGATCCAGAATATTGCTGTGTAATGCATGCTGACGGCGCCGGTACAAAATCGTCGCTGGCCTACATTTACTGGCGCGAAACCGGCGACATATCGGTATGGAAAGGTATAGCACAGGATGCAGTGGTGATGAATACTGACGATCTGCTCTGTGTCGGAATTACGGATGGTATACTGCTTTCGTCAACCATCGGGAGAAATAAAAATCTGATACCTGGGGAAGTTATAAGTGCCATTATCGAAGGCACCGAAGAATGCCTTTCGATGATGCGGGAAAATGGAATAGGCATACATTCAACCGGAGGCGAAACTGCCGATGTAGGCGACCTGGTCCGGACCATAATTGTTGACAGCACTGTAACAGCAAGAGTACGCAGAAGCGAGATTACAGAAAATAAAATTCAGGCCGGTGATGTAATTGTAGGACTGGCTTCATTCGGGCAGGCTGCTTACGAAAACGTATACAATGGCGGCATGGGAAGCAATGGTCTCACATCAGCACGTCACGATGTTTTTGCACACGATTATGCACTAAAATATCCTGAAAGTTACGACCGTACAATCAGTAAAAACCTGACTTATTCGGGAAACCTTATGGTAACTGATCCTTCGGGAGTTGCAGGTATAAATGCGGGAAGGCTCGTTCTTTCTCCTACCCGGACTTATGCACCGGTAATAAAACTCATACTCGACCATCTCAGGCCGGAAATCCACGGGATGATACACTGTAGCGGCGGTGCACAAACCAAGGTACTGAATTTTGTAGACGATATTCATATAATTAAGGATAACCTGTTTCCCGTTCCGCCACTGTTCAGGATGATACAGGAACAATCGGGAACACCGCTCCGCGAAATGTACCAGGTATTTAATATGGGTCATCGCATGGAATTATATGTTGCTGCGGATGTTGCCGATGAAATCATTTCAATTTCTGAAAGCTTTGGCATTGCCGCCCGGGTGGTGGGCCGCTGCGAAAAATGGGAAGGGAAAAAACTGAGTATCAGCACAGGTTCGGAGGTTTTTGAATATTAGAATTTTTTCTGATCCTTCTAATATCTTGCTGACCTAATACCAACAGACCCAAAACTATAATATCGAATCCCTGAAAAATGACAAAAAGCTGTTCCGTTTCCGAAACAGCTTCTGCCAAAATTAACACTTAGCAACTAAATTTTAAATTTCTACCCTGTCTTATTTTTTCTCCATTAACTTGAAGAATTGATCGAGTTGTGGCAGGATAACTATGCGGGTTCTACGGTTGGCTGACTTTCCTTCGGCAGTTGAATTTGATGTAAGCGGCTGGTATTCGCTGCGGCCGGCTGCAGTCATCTTTGAAGGATCAAGACCATACTTGTTTTGCAACAACCGGACTACCGAAGTGGCGCGTTTTACGCTCAGATCCCAGTTATCAGCAAGGTCGCCCCTCTTGAAAGAAACATTGTCGGTATGACCTTCGACCATGAACTCAATATTAGGCTGATTGGCAAGTACTTTTGCAACTTTTCCCAATACGACACTTGCCTGATCGGTAATTTCATAGCTTCCGCTTTTGAAAAGCATCTTGTCAGAGATGTCAATATAAACAACCCCTTTGTCCACTTTGATATTGATATCCTTATCATTAAGATTGCCTATTGCACCTTTGAGATTAAGAACCAGTGCCATGTTCAGCGAATCTTTCTGCGCGAGTGAGGTTTGCAGGCCTTTAATGTATGCATCTTTCATACCAATGTTTTCCATCGATTTTTTAATACTCTCAGCTTGCGATCCCGAGATTACCGACATCATTTCGAGTTGGTTCAGTACCTGGCTGTTATTCGCTTTATAAAATGCAGCCTGTTCATTCAGATCAGCGATTTGTTTGTTCAGCGCCTCTATCTGCGACACATATTTACCACGTGCATTTTCACAGGCATTCAGATCATTTTGTGTTTTAGTATAAGAGACCATCATCGAGTCAAGTTTGCCAACCTGAGCTTTGTATTTCTTGGAGCTTACACAGGATCCCAGCAGCACAATTGCTAATCCGAGGGAAATAATAATTTTTGCTTTCATTGTTTTAGTTTAATTAATGGAGTATTAATTTATTTGATTAATTGATTATGGTTTTTGGATGTAAAAGGCAGAAAATTGTTTTCTTATGCTTTTTTGAATATTCAGGATTTGTCTGGAAAAATTTCTTTCGTTCGAATGGCCGTTTTATTTTAACCTGACCCTGCAATTCCCGATTTTCTGACCTTGTTTCAGGATACCGATTTTGTATTCACCCGGTTTCATTTTTTCGGTAGGAGCATAGGAAAGTTTTACCTGTGTGCTTACCGTAAATTCACCAGCGAACGGATTGATACTGGCAGTCAGGTTTTTGTCATAATCATTAACTACCTTCCAGGTAAGTGCTTTGTCTTTTTCGGTGATCACCTTCCCATCAGGAGTTGTGATATTAAAGCTAACCCCTGACGAATATTCCCGGGGCATATCAAACAGTACAGCAATTTTCTTCGTCCGTTTCGATTTGAATGTCAGTTTATCTTTTTTGGCATTTTTATAGGACTCGACCAGGAAATTATCCGGTTTGGTAAGGCTTTCGGTTTTAGCAAGCTCAAGTTGTTTCAACAGGCCCGATTTCTCTTCCTGAAGAGCGAGAACTGAACTCTGCAGTTTTTTGTTTTCAGCCAGCAAAGTATTGTTCTGAGTATTAAGGGCATCCACCTGTTTCATAAGATTGTCTTTCATCTCTTTAACTTCGGCCATTTGTTTCTTCAGGTTTTTAACCTGTGCGTTTTCCTTAGCCACCGAAGCATATGCTCTTTCTTTTTCAGCCAACTTTTTTAGAGTTTCTGTCAGTATTTTATCCGTTTGCTCATTCTTGCCTTTTAATGCTTCCATCGCATCTTTAAACTGAACTATTTCCTTGTCAAGAGCAAGTTTTTCGGATAAAAGTGATTCAGCGCGGAGTTTCGATTCACTCAGATTAGTTTTCAGTGAAACATTCGACTTAAAAAATATTGATCCGGTTACTACTGCAGCTAACAACAGAACTGTTAAACTGCCTGCTATAATTTTTTCTTTTCCGATGGTATTCATAATTACTATATTTATGTAGTTTAACGCTTGAACTACATTGCAAAACTACTTTCAAGCTGTTAGTAACTGATGAATAAGGGATTAAAAAGTAATTAAAAATGTATATAAATGATAATGAGAACCTTACGCAAATTTTTGATTAAAAAACCAAATAATATGATCTTTTATAGCCAATTATTAAAAAGTTATGAAGAAACTGTAATTTAATCCGGTCCTAACCGGATAATTGGGTCGAGGAGGGCAAACTGACGGTAATCTGCGTCCCGTTGCCCGGTTTGGATGCAATTTCCATTGTACCATGATGTATCCGCACTATACGCTCTACCAGGGATAACCCTATGCCGTGCCCCTTAATTGACCCGATATTGCTGCCCCTGAAAAATGGTTTTGTTATTTGCTGAATGTCCTTCGACGGAATCCCTATCCCCTTGTCAGAAAATTTTATTGAAATTAAACCTGTTTTTACGAAATCCATCTTTATGGATAAGGAAGGGTTTTCCGAATATTTACAGCCGTTTTCCATAAGATTAAGGAATGCAGTTTTCAGCAGCTGCTCATCTCCCATCACCGTCATATTTTCATCATTCAGTGATTCATTCATCTGAATAGTTGCCGAATAACCGGGATTTAGCCTTGTGAGATCTTCGTAGGCCTGCCAGAGTGTTTCATCAATCCTTACCGGAATAAATGCCGATTGCTGAACTTCGGTATTGGTTTGTGCCAGCATTAGCAATCGATTCGACAAGGTGTTGAGATTTTTAATATCCTCATAAATAGATGCAAGTATTGATTCGTATTCTTCCTGCGAACGCCGGCTTATTAAAATGTATTCAATCTGACCGGTTATGGCCATCAGCGGCGTTCGTAGTTCGTGCGAAGCATTGGAAATAAAATGTTTCTGTGTTTTGAACGCTACCTCCAGGTTGCCAAGCATTTTATTGAACGTGTGGGCGAGCTGTTCCAGTTCATCTTTTTTATTTCCTTCATCAAGCCTGAGGTCGAGGTTTGATACCGATATTTTATTTACATCCGAAATTATCCTTGAAACAGGCTTGAGTGCTTTGCCCGAATAAATCCAACCGGCACACAGGAGCAATAAAAGACTCAGCAAATCGACATACAGTAACACTTTCTTCAGGTTGTTGATTTTATTCAATCCGTAAATGTCGGAACCCGCTGCTATGATCGTAAACCGGTCGTATTTACTGGTAAAAAGATAGCCCAGCGCCTCATATTCGTTTTGCCTGAAGCGGATTTCACCTTCGAGTCGTATTTGGTTAAGGAGTTTCCGGTCGTATTTTATGATTTTTTGCTCATCCGTACTGAACAGTATATTATTTTTATAATCGAGGATAACTATTTTCTCGTTAGGCAAACTCAAAGGGTTATCCTTTTCGATACGCATCAAAAGGTCAGCATCAATTTCATCCACTTCGATCAGTAGTTTGGCTGTTGTCACTGCTTTATAAAGCAGTCGCTTATAAAAATCGTCGCGACGGTAATTGGTCGAAAATATATAAATAGCTATCGATGATGCCAGCAGGATAATGGCGGCAAAACCCAAAAACTGCAAGGTAAGTTTTGCCCGTATCTTCATGTATTGTCCTCCCCGAAAATATATCCCATTCCAAACCTTGTGTGAATCAGTTTAACAGGAAATTCCCTGTCAATCTTTTTCCGGAGGATATTAACATAGACATCCACAACGTTGGTTCCGGTGTCGAAAGTAATTTCCCATATATTTTTGGCAATATCAGCTCTCGAAAGCACACGCCCCTTGTTACGCATAAAAAATTCGAGCAGCAAAAATTCCTTTGCGGTGAGGTTTATTTCGTGCTTGCCTCTTACAGCAACCTTCTTTTCCAGGTTCAGTTCAAGATCACTTACAACCAGGCGGTTTCCGGGCATAGCCACACCTGAACTACGCTTGCTCACCGCTTTTATCCGGGCAAGTAACTCCCTGAATTCGAAAGGTTTCACAAGGTAATCATCGGCTCCGGCATCAAAACCAATTAATTTATCTTCGGTAGTTCCCAGGGCAGTGAGTAACAATACCGGTATGGAGGCATTGCGTGCCTTAATCCTTTTACAAAGTTCCACCCCATTTATGTACGGAATAACAACATCAAGTATAACCAGGTCATAATCAAACTGCATGATCATTCTGTCGGCAACCTGTCCGTCGTAAGCAATTTCGGCGGTAAAATTATGTTCCTCCAGACTCTTTTTAATAAAGGTCGCTACTTTAGGCTCGTCTTCAACAATAAGAATATTCATGCTTTAATTTTTCTTGGCGGCAAAGATCGTTAAATTTAAATTTTTACTGCTATAGAAAATGCTTTAAAGGAATTACTATTGAAAACACAAATGCGTGAGTGCTTTAACCTGAGCCAGATTCCCAAAGAACTCCGTTGCTGCATTGCTCCTGCATATTTCATTTTATAAAGCAGGCATGCAGTCATTTTGTTTACATTTTTAGGCACAATCTGAATCCAAAATGCAATTATCATAAATCCTTCCATCATTTCCCGTACCTTTGCAACCGCAAAATCAAATACCCATATGTTAGATAAGCTTGCAGCCATAAACGAACGTTACCTTAGCATTGCATCGCAAATAAATGATCCTGATGTGATGCAGGATATGAAAGCATACATTAAGTTAAGTAAAGACTTTAAAGAACTTCAGCCTATCATCGAAGGATATAAGAAATATAAGGTCCTTGTCGAAGGTATCGAAGCCTGCCATTCCATTCTTGATGAAGAAAAAGACGAAGAAATGCGCGCTTTTGCCAGGGAAGAAATGGAATCGCTTACCAATCAGCGCGATACACTGGAAGAAGAAATCCGCCTCATGCTTATCCCTTCCGATCCTCAGGATGTTAAAAATGCCGTTGTCGAGATCAGGGCAGGCTCAGGAGGCGACGAGGCCAGTATTTTTGCCGGCGACCTTTACCGTATGTATGTGCGTTACTGCGAACGCAAAAACTGGAAAATTGAACCTGTAAGCATGACCGAAGGCACCATGGGTGGCTTTAAGGAAGTTATTTTTGAGGTGAAGGGCGATGGCGTTTACGGCTTACTGAAATACGAATCAGGTGTTCATCGTGTGCAGCGTGTGCCTGATACCGAAACACAAGGCCGCATTCATACTTCGGCTGCATCGGTTGCAATACTGCCCGAAGCCGATGAATTTGACGTGGATATTAAACCAAGCGATATCCGTAAAGATACATACTGCTCCTCCGGCCCCGGTGGACAAAGCGTAAACACCACATACTCCGCCGTACGGCTCACCCATGCTCCAACTGGAATTGTTGTTGCTATTCAGGATGAAAAATCGCAGATGAAGAATTTTGAAAAAGCCATGACGGTTTTAAGGACGCGTATTTTTGAAAGAGAATACCAGAAATACCTGGATGAGATATCGAAAAAACGTAAAACCATGGTTTCGTCAGGTGACCGCTCGGCAAAAATCCGCACCTATAATTACCCTCAAAGCCGGGTAACGGATCATCGCATCAACATTACCATGTATAACCTGCCGGTATTTCTCGACGGTGAAGTACAGGATTTTATCGATGCGCTGCAACTGGCTGAAAATGCTGAAAGACTGAAAGAAGTTACGGAATAATTTCGGACGTTAAATAACGGATTACGGAAAAGCTACCCTATCCTGCGGACATCCCTCAAAGGGAAGTACTCTATAAACTAACTCCATGAATAAGTCGGGAATTTGATCCTGGAATTTTAATACTGGAATTTGGATCTGAGATTTGGAGACCAACTTCTATGTTATTAAGCTGGCTTCCTGTTTTTTCCTGTTATTCCTTAATTATGATCCTTTTTCGATCCTTTTTGTATCTTTGTTAAAACAATTAATCTTATGCATACAATCAGATTAAAGGTAAATGATAAGATTTACGATAAGTTATTGTGGCTTCTCAGCAAATTCAGTAAAGATGAAATTGAGATATTAGTCGAAAATTCAACTTTCAGCAACGACCAGAAGTATCTTGAAAAAGAGTTGAACGAAATAATTTCGGGTGAGGCAAGATTTATTGGTGTTGAAGAAGCTGAAGAACGACTTGAAAAAAGTTTAAAGCAACATGAAAATCGTATTTAAGGATACTTTTATCAACAGGCTCGAAAATCAGATTAATTACATTGCACTCGATAGTCCCGGAAGAGCCCGGAAATTTAAGTCTGATTTATTTCAAAGAATCAAAAAAATACCCGCCAACCCATATCTTTTCCGAAAATCAATTTATTTTAAAGATGAAACTATAAGGGATTTGGTGTTCAAAGGATATACCATTGTTTTTCGGATATCTGAAAACACCATTGATATCTTCGGATTTGTTAAATTTCAAAACAAACCGACTGATTAGTCTTATTTTTTTTATTGAAAACCAACGCCCTTTATGAACCGTAACGAGCTTTTCAAACTCATTCAAAAAAAGAAATCCTTCCTCTGTGTCGGCCTCGACAGCGATCTGAACAAAATCCCGAAACACCTTCTCAGCTCTGAGGATCCTGTTTTTGAATTCAATAAACTCATTATTGATGCAACCCTGCCTTTTGCCGTTGCGTACAAACCTAACCTTGCTTTTTACGAAAGCCGCGGCATCAAAGGAATGATCAGCCTGGAGAAGACTATGAATTATCTTGAAAAATTTAGTGACGAGGTTTTTACCATTGCCGATGCCAAACGCGGTGATATTGGCAATACGTCAACACAATATGCTGTTTCAGTTTTCGACAAACAGGCTTCGGGTTTCAGTTTCGATGCTATAACTGTAGCGCCATATATGGGTGAAGATTCTGTGAAGCCGTTCCTGGCATTCCCGGGTAAATGGGCAATCGTGCTGGCTCTGACGTCCAATAAAGGATCGGATGATTTTCAGTTGTTTACCGACACAAATAAAAAACGACTCTTTGTACAGGTACTCGAACGTACTTCCCAATGGGGTACTCCTGACAATATGATGTACGTGGTTGGAGCTACAAAAGCTGAAATGCTGGGGGACATCCGTAAAATTGTTCCTGATCATTTTCTTCTTGTACCGGGAGTGGGTGCCCAGGGAGGCGATTTAAATGCTGTGGCAAAATATGGTTTGAACGACCATTGCGGAATACTGGTTAATGCTTCGAGAAGTATACTCTTTGCTTCGGATGGCACTGATTTTGCAGAAAAAGCTGCCCTGGAAGCAATGTCAATGCAAAAAGAAATGGAAATAATATTACAAACAAATCACTTAATATAATTATTATGAGTAAGAAAACTACTCGTATACTTATTTCAGTTGCCGCGATTATTGCGCTGGTAATAGTTCTTGCTCCAGCTCATCTCCGACGGGCTGTTACCTATGGTCATGCGAAAATCAATAATTATATGATTTTTGATAACCGCAAAGTGCAAAATGCCGAACCACTTCCCTGGCAGCACGATTCATTGTACAACGCAGTCAACATCAGTCCTGAATACCTGCAAATAATTGAATCCTATGGCACTACAGGTTTTGTTGTAATTCATAACAACAAAATCCTGCACGAACAATATTGGGACGGTGGCAGTGATACTACCCGGAGTAATTCGTTTTCAGCCGCTAAAAGCATAGTTTCATTGCTGATTGGCTGCCTTCGGGATGAAGGCAGGATAAAAAGCCTGGATCAACCCATAACGGATTTCCTACCTGATTTTAAGAATTCCAACGGATTTACGCTGAGTATAAAGGATTTACTTACCATGAGTTCCGGAATTGACTGGGATGAAGGTTATTCCAGTTTGTTTTCGGTTACAACCGAAGCTTATTATGGATCTCATCTTGCCGAACTCGTTACCGGTCTTAAAGTTATAAATGAGCCAGGAAAAATTTTCGTGTATCAAAGCTGCGACTCTCAGTTGCTTGCACTCATTATTGAAAAAGCATCTGGCAAAAGCATTTCCGATTATGCATCCGAAAAACTCTGGAAACCTCTGGGTGCAGAACATCCTGCTTTATGGAGCCTCGACAGGGAGGGAGGTGTCGAAAAAGCCTTTTGCTGTTTTAACAGTACGGCAACCGATTTTGCGCGTATCGGACAAATGGTGCTCGACAGCGGGCAATTCAACAACCGGCAGATCGTTTCGAAAGCATACCTGAAAGAAGCCACATCGCCGGCCCTGTGGATTAAAGGTGAAAATGGCGGCCCTCTCGACTATTACGGATATCAGTTCTGGACGTTAACTTACAAGGGACACAAGGTAGTGTACGCCCGAGGAATATTAGGTCAGTATATTTTCATTATTCCTTCACTCAATGCTGTGGTTGTAAGACTGGGAAACGAAAGAAGCAAGGAGTATATTCACTTTGCACCTAAAGATATTTTCACATACCTGGATGCCGCTTTTGAATTAATTTCGGAAAAGTAACAGCTACCGGATTCTCTTCAATAATAGCAAAAAAACCGATTTCCTTCTCCAAATTAGCAAAAAGTCCTTTTCCCTTCTCCTTGAAGGAGAAGGTGCCCGAAGGGCGGATGAGGTGAGAAAATGCCCGAAGCACAGAAGAATTGAAAAAATGCCCATATGGCGGATGAGGTTCAAAAAAAACGCCGGATTCTTTTTCCGGCGTTTTTTATTTTCTGCAAACTGAACGTATTAATCAATCACCGAAGTCCAACCGAACTTATCTTCCGCATCACCATTCTGAATATCAATAAGGCGCTGATACAACAGAGATGATTTAGGACCGGCTTTGCCATCCAGGCAGTAATTCCATTCTTTCCCCATTTCTTTATCTACAATCCGGCGGATAGGTGAAATAACAGCAGCAGTGCCGCAAGCGCCTACTTCGTCGAATTCCGATAATTCTTCGAGTGCAATCTGCCTTCTTTCCACTTTCATTCCCATATCCTCTGCCAGGGTCATCAGGCTTTTGTTTGTGATTGACGGCAGAATTGACTCAGAAAGAGGCGTTACATAGGTGTTGCCTTTTATGGCGAAAAAGTTTGCCGGACCGGCTTCATCAATATATTTTTTTTCATGCGCATCCAAAAACAGCGCTGAAGCATATCCTTCCTTATGTGCTATTTCGCCTGCAGTAAGACTGGCAGCGTAATTACCGCCAACTTTATAGCGACCGGTTCCTTTGGGAGCTGCACGATCATATTCGCGGGCAACCATAATACTAACCGGGTTGAACCCTTCCTTAAAATAAGGGCCAACCGGCGAAACAAACACCATAAAAAGATATTCGTCGGCAGGCTTCACTCCTACCCTCGGTCCTGAACCAAACAATAAAGGACGGATATATAAAGTTGCCCCGGTGCCATAAGGAGGAACAAATTCCTTATTGAGACGAACTGCCGAATAAACTGCATCCTTAAACAGTTCAACCGGCGGAACTGCCATCATGATTCCATTTGCAGAATCCTGCATGCGCCGTGCATTGTCTTCCCAACGGAACAACCTGATTTTTCCATCTTTACCCATGTATGCTTTCAGGCCTTCAAATGCTTCCTGTCCATAATGAAGCCCGGTTGCAGCTATATGTATTGAAACAAACTCAGAATTGGTTGTTTCCAGCTTTCCCCATTCGCCCTCGCGATAGTAGGAACGAACGTTGTAATTTGTTTTCTGGTAGCCAAAAGGCAGGCTACTCCATTCTATCTGATTCATATATTCTGATTTATATGTTAATGTATTGTTTATGGATTAAATAAAGAAATAACTTCAAATTTTTCAGTAATTCACTTAATAATGCGAAGGTAGAAAATTTAAATATAGCAATGTAAAAGTAAGCAAAATATTCTTTTTCGGAATTTGTTTAAGGAACAGGAACAAGAGTTCAAGGCTTCGCGTTCAATGCTTCGCGTTCAAGGCTGCGCGTTCAAGGCTTCGCGTTCAATGCTTCGCGTTCAAGGCTGCGCGTTCAAGGCTGCGCGTTCAAGGCTTCGCGTTCAATGCTTCGCGTTCAAGGCTGCGCGTTCAAGGCTGCGCGTTCAAAGCTTCGCGTTCAAGGCTGCGCGTTCAAGGCTGCGCGTTCAAGGCTGCGCGTTCAAGGCTGCGCGTTCAAGGCTGCGCGTTCAAAGCTTCGCGCTCAATGCTTTGCGTTCAATGCTTCGCCTTCAAAGTTCAAGGTTCAAAGTCTTGCAGCCATGCAGTCATATCGTCGTGTTGTCGTGTTGTCGAATAGTTGCCTTTCAATCTCCTCAATCCCTTTAATCCTTTCAATCCTTTCAATCTCCTCAATTTCCTCAATACTCTCAATCCCATCAATCCCCTCAATCTCCTCAATCTCCTCAATCCATAACTATCTCCAAACCTCCACATCCATTCTTCCAGGTGCCAAATTGACAGTTAAATCCTGATGGCACATGCTTTGATTACCAAAGGCAAGAAATATAAAAACAATAAACTATGCAAACCGGAAAAATCAACGTACAGACTGAGAACATTTTCCCCATCATTAAAAAATTCCTGTATTCGGATCACGAAATATTCCTGCGCGAACTAATTGCCAATGCAGTG
Source organism: Bacteroidales bacterium (assembly GCA_038213495.1). Classification (GTDB taxonomy): domain Bacteria; phylum Bacteroidota; class Bacteroidia; order Bacteroidales; family UBA4417; genus UBA4417. Next base: position 18,718 of record JBBQSY010000009.1, on the reverse strand, counting down.
GATGCAACTTCCAAAATAAAGACGCTTTCGTCGCTCGATAAAATGAAAGACGAGCTTGGAGATCTCACCATCGAAGTTATTCTTGACAAAGAAAATAAAACTTTGACCATTAAAGATCGCGGTATCGGAATGACGGCTGATGAAATCGACAAATACATCAACCAGATCGCTTTTTCGGGAGCCGAAGAATTTGTAAAAAAGTTTAAAAACAAATCCGAAGCCGAACAGGCCGGATTAATAGGTCATTTCGGACTTGGATTTTACTCTTCATTCATGGTTTCGGATAAGGTGCTTATAAAAACCAAAACCTTTAAAAAAGGGGCCGGATCGAAAGCCGTAGAATGGGAATGCGACGGATCACCTGAGTATACAATCAACGAAATTGAAAAATCGGACCGCGGAACGGAAATTGTACTCTATATTAATGAAGAGTCAAAAGAGTTTCTGGAAGAATCGCGCATCCTTGAGTTATTGAACAAGTACTGCAAATTTCTTCCTGTTGCCATTCGTTTTGGCAACGAAAAGACCTGGGAGAAATCAGAAACCGAGAAAGACGAAAAAGGAGAACCTAAGGAAATTGAGGTCGAGAAGCCACGCATTATAAACAATACCAATCCGTTGTGGAAACAAAAACCTTCAGAACTCACTGACGAAAATTACAAGAGTTTCTACCGCGAGTTGTACCCAATGACATTCGAGGACCCACTTTTCAATATTCACCTCAATGTGGATTATCCTTTTAACCTAACCGGTATACTGTTTTTCCCAAAAGTGAAGAAAAACTTCGAAGTACAGCGCGACAAAATCCAGTTGTACTGCAACCAGGTTTTTGTAACCGATTCGGTCGAAGGAATAGTTCCCGATTTTTTAACGCTACTGCACGGAGTAATCGATTCACCGGATATCCCGCTCAATGTTTCGCGCAGTTACCTGCAGAGCGATTCGAACGTGAAGAAAATATCAGGTCATATTATGAAAAAAGTGGCCGACAAACTGGAAGAAATTTTCAAAAATAACCGTGAGGAATTTGAAAAGAAGTGGGATGATATCAAGGTGTTTATTGAATACGGAATGATTTCGGAGCCTAAATTCTTTGAGCGTGCCGAGAAATTCTGCCTGCTAAAAACAATGAACAACAAGTATTTCACCCTGGGAGAATACAAGGAATATATCAAAGAAAACCAGACAGATAAAGACGGAAATCTTACCTACCTGTACACTTCGAATGTGGAAGATCAGCACTCCTATATTCAGAATGCGCAGGAACGCGGATATGATATTCTTGTTCTTGACGGCCCGGTTGACAACCACTTTATTAATGCGCTGGAGCAAAAATTTGAGAAGAGCCATTTTGTCCGTGTTGATGCCGAGGTAGCTGACAAACTGATAAAGAAAACGGATGACCTGCCTTCGAAACTAAGCGAAGAACAAACCAAACAGCTCACCGAATTATTTGAGCAACAGGTAAATAAAGCGCTTTATCATATTTCGGTTGAAAACCTAGGCGAAAACGATTTGCCGGTGACAGTAACCCAAAATGAGTTTATGCGTCGTATGAAAGATATGTCGGCCATGGGTGGCGGTCAGTATTCATTTATGGGAAATATGCCCGACAGCTATAACCTCGTACTCAACTCCAATCACAAATTGATGAATCAACTGCTGGTAACCGAAGATCAGGAAGTTAAAGTAAAAATGTCGCGACAGTTGATTGACATTGCTTTGCTATCACAAAATCTGCTTAAAGGCGAAGCTTTAACAGATTTTATCAAACGTAGCGTTGATATTATTCAATAAAAATATTGATAGAACTAATGTTGTGGATGAGAGTCCGGAGATGGAATTCAGGAGAAAAATATTCTCGGCTCCCGACTCCGGACTTCTATCAGTAATTTATAATCTTAAACAGAAAAACCAGTACTTTTGATTTAAACAAAATCCTAACCAATAAAACCGAAAATGAAAAAATCATGGATTATTATAGGCGGAGTAATACTACTTGGAGTAATACTATTGCTTTCGATACCAGGCACATACAACAAACTGGTAAGTTCCGAGGAAAACGTGAATAAAAAGTGGGCCGATGTACAGGGAGCATACCAGCGCAGGGCTGACCTTATACCTAACCTGGTTAGTACCGTAAAAGGCTATGCTAAATTCGAGCAGGAAACGCTTATAAAAGTAATTGAACAGCGTGCCGCTGCAACCAAGCCTACGATTAACGTGGATGCCACAAAACTGGATGCCACCACCCTGGCGCAATTTCAAAAAGCTCAGGATGAACTTGGATCTGCATTAAGCCGGCTACTGGTTACCGTTGAGAGATATCCCGACCTGAAAGCAAATCAGAACTTCCTGCAGCTTCAGGCACAACTCGAAGGTACTGAAAACCGCATCAATGTGGAAAGAAGAAATTTCAACGAATCGGTGCAGCTTTTCAACTCACAGCTCAGGCGTTTTCCGACAAATATAATGGCCGGATTATTCGGATTTTCAAAGAAGCCTTATTTTCAGGCTCAGGCTGGTTCCGAAGATGCTCCAAAAGTGGAATTCTAGGTACATCCCACTACATCAGGATAAATGATGTGCCAGGATACGTTTGATATGGCCGTTTGGGAGAGGAATAATTTGACCCGGCTCATTCATATAAATACCACTTGATACGGGGATAATAATCTCAGATCAACACAATAAACTGATTCAAAAAGAAGCCATAGGTGAGAAAACAAAAGGTTTATACAGCAAATTATTAATGCAAACCCCAGTTTTCCATAACCAGGCTTCTTTTTTCATTTTTCACTTATAAACTGTAACCTGACAGGTTAAATCAAATATCACTATGGCAACAGCAAGAAATTTTTTCACAACGGCACAGCAGGAAGATATCCGCCAGGCCATTATGAACTCTGAACTCGATACTTCAGGCGAAATCCGCGTGCATATCGAAAATACATGCAAGGGAGAAGTAATGGACAGAGCTCTGCTTATTTTTAAAAAGCTAGAGATGGAAAAAACTGCCAACCGGAACGGAGTGCTGATTTACCTTGCTGTTAAAAACAGGAAGTTTGCCATCATAGGCGATGAGGGCATACATGCCGCAGTAACTGATACATTCTGGGATAATATCAAGCATAAAATGCTTAATCTCTTCCGGGAAAACCTTTTTACTGACGGATTGATTGAAGCCATCCACGAGACAGGCACACAGTTGAAAAAATATTTTCCTTACAAGTCGGATGATGTAAACGAGCTTTCGGACGAAATATCATTCGATTAAGCAGAAGTAATTACAAAACAACGACATAGTCTCTTTAAACCGTTGCTCATGAAACCAGGCATATATATAAAATCTCTTTTTCTGTTTGCAATTTTACTGATGCAGACAACCACTGCCTTTACACAGGGCAGTATTCCCGAACGGCCTGATCCTCCGCATCTTGTTAACGATTTTGCAAACATATTAAGCCTTGAGCAGCTTCAAAGTCTTGAATCGCAACTGGTTGCGTTTAATGATTCTACATCAGTACAAATTGCAGTAGTAATTGTACCCACTCTGGATGGTTACGATAAGTCTGATTATGCGCAGCAACTCGGTCAGAAATGGGGTGTAGGCGGAAGCAAATTTGATAATGGTTTTGTTGTACTGATCAAACCTAAAAGTGCATCCGAAAAAGGAGAAGCATTTATTGCAACAGGTTATGGAGTTGAACAATTTGTTCCTGATGCCACTGCCTATGATATTGTTACAAATGAAATGATCCCGTATTTCGAACAAAACGATTATTACGGAGGTATAAAGGCAGCCAGCGATGTGCTAATGTCGTTGGTTAAGGGTGAATATAAAGCCGACAGCTATGGAAAATCGAAGAAAGGCTCATCTATAGGCTTTATCATCATGATCATTATTGTTATAATAATTCTTATCTCGAGGAATAACAACAACCATCGTACCATTAATCGAACAGGGGCAGGCGGAATGCTCTTTTTCCCATGGATGATGGGTGGTGGTGGAAGCAGCGGTGGAAGTTTCGGCGGCGGCGGCGGTGGCGGAGGCGGATTTGGCGGTTTTGGCGGAGGAGGGTTTGGCGGCGGTGGCGCCGGCGGAAGCTGGTAGAATAATAAGTTGCCGGTTGATTGGAATTTGTTGTTTTCCGGAATTAAAAATCAGGATGCACAAACCAGGAATCACAGCACAAAGATCTTAATGATTCAACATAATATAAATCGAGGGAAGACATACCAATCTTCCCTTTTTTAGTGTAAAATTCAGAATACTGCACTTCTGTTTTTAAACAAAATCCGGCAAAAGCAGAAAATAAGCCTGCATTTTAACCTCATTTATTTTTGAATTACCTATATACTTTAGTATTATATAATTAAATTAATCAGGTATTTATATACTTTATTACGATAATAACATTTTTTATTTAGAATGCTTTTCAATAGCTTATTCATTTCAAATCCTGCGCTTTAATCCCGATATTTGTACCCATTTTTTATTTAGACTAAATCAAAACTACACAAATGTAAAGAAAACTAAAAAAAATGTGTTGCTTCACCTTGGCTAATTATCTAAATTCGCATGGCTGTGAAATAAATAACTGGTTTAACCGGAAGCATGATAAAACAAATACTTTCCAGATCACATTCTTATCTTTTTAGATCATAAACGGCACCGGGGTGTGCACCTCGTTGTGCAACCTTATTGTCATTTTATATACCTTATTAATCAGTAAACACGTATGCACCTACAAGCATCCTATAAACAGAAACTGATAACATTAAAACTGACAACGCCAATGATATTGCTCTTGGCAGGTATACTTTTCAGTTCAGTTTCGCAAGCTCAAAACAAGGGTAAGGAGATTTACGAGAAAAACTGTGCCGTTTGTCACAAACTCACTGCAGAAAAACTTGTTGGTCCCGGTCTTAAAGACGTTACTCAGAGGCATGAAAAAGCCTGGCTGAAAAAATTTATCGTTGCATCGCAGGATATGGTGAAAGCGGGAGATAAAGCAGCGGTAAAGATTTTCAACGAAAACGGCAAAATCCCGATGCCGGATCATAAATCCCTGTCGGACGATGATCTCGATCAGCTGATATCATATATCGAAACCTACAAACCTTCGGAGGCACGAAAAGTTACCGTTGATATAACCAAAAAAGACGGGTTCAGCCGCGATGATATGCTCCGTGGCGAAAGACTCTTTAACGGTGTTCTGCCTTTCGGGAAAGGAACTACCTTAAACTGTGTTTCCTGTCATGCTGTAATAGCAACCGATTCACTTAACTTCAATCCTTCCGCAGCCGACCTTGCCAAAGCCTGGCAAGAGCCCAATGGCACCAATCTTTACCAGGTGCTCAACGAACCCACATCAGCTAAAATGACAGAAGTCCATAAAGGTCTTCAGTTATCGGATAAGGAGATTTATGATATTTCAGCTTTTCTGTCGGGTGTTGGCAAAAAAGGAATAATCTGGGAAGGAACATTCCCCGCACGCTTGCTGCTTTTTCTGTTCCTGGGATTACTTATGGCACTCGCCCTGGCTGATTTGATATGGTTTAAGAGAGTAAAATATAAAATAATCCACGTACTCGTGATACTGGTTGGATTGGGAGTACACGGGACCCTTGTTGTACAGGAAGCAATAAATCTGGGCCGGACCAAAGATTATATGCCGGACCAGCCGATTAAATTCTCGCATAAAGTGCATGCCGGCCAGAATAAGATTGAGTGTCAGTATTGTCACTCTATTGCATCATACAGTAAATCAGCAGGTATACCATCAGCCAACCTCTGTATGAATTGTCACAAAGTGGTTATTGCCGGTTCCCGCTCAGGCAAGTTCGAAATAAATAAAATACACAGGGCTGTGGAGTCAGGTAATCCAATTGAATGGATCCGGGTGCATAAACTGCCTGATCATGTGTTTTTCAGCCACGCCCAGCATGTTGGCGCCGGCAAAGTGGAATGCCAGACCTGCCACGGACCCATTGAAACAATGGATCTTGTAAAACAGGTTTCAGATCTTTCGATGGGCTGGTGCGTAAATTGCCACCGCAGCACAGGTATACAAGCAACCACGAACAAGTACTACGAATCGTTTAAAAAGCTTCACGATGAAGCAAAAGCTGGTAAAAAAATAACAGCCGAACGCCTTGGTGGAATCGATTGCGCCAAATGCCATTACTAGTCAACCTCATCAATCTTATCAATCTCGGCAATCACATCAATCAAACAAAAACAGAACCTTTTATACTACTCTATATAAATGGAAAAGAAATATTGGAAAAGCCTGGAAGAACAGTCAAATTTGCCGGTTGTTAATCCTGGTAAACAAGACGAGGATGCATCACGCTCGGTGCTCGACCTTATCAACGAAGAAATCGACGGCAAACCATCATCGCGCAGGAATTTCCTGAAGTTCTGCGGTTTTAGTTTTGCCACGGCAGCCATAGCAACAAGTTGTCAGAATCCCATAAATACAGCAATTCCTTACCTTAATAAACCGGAAGAAGTTACGCCTGGTATGGCTAATCATTATGCTTCAACCTTTTTCGACGGGCAGGATTACAACGGAATTTTGGTTAAAGTTCGCGATGGGCGACCGATCAAGATTGAAGGCAACGATCTTTCGAGTATCAGCAAGGGAACTACCAGTGCAAGGGTACAAGGATCAGTATTAAGCCTTTATGATGACGGAGCACGTTATAAAACACCATATATAGGAGGCAAAGAAGCAACCTGGAACAGTGTTGACAGCGAAGTACCGGCAAAACTGGCAGCCGCTGCCACAGCCGGAAAATCGATTGCCCTGGTCACATCAACAGTTATCAGTCCCTCCACCCTATCCGTTATAAACGAGTTTAAGACAAAGTATCCAACTGCAAAGCACGTTACTTACGATGCTGTATCCGCTTCGGCATTGCTCGAAGCAAATAATTTAACTTTCGGTTCACAAACCATTCCGGATTATTATTTCGACAAAGCCGATGTAATTGTTAGTTTCGAAGCTGATTTCCTGGGAACCTGGCTTATGCCAGTTGAATTCACACGCCGTTTTGCTGCAAGCCGCAGGCTGAATAAAGAGAAACGCAGTATTTCACAGCTAACTGTTTTCGAATCAGGCATGTCACTTACCGGCGCTAATGCCGATTACCGTTTTCCAATCAAACCAAGCCAGCAGGCTTCTGTAATTTTAAGTCTGTACAACGAAATAGCAAAAGCAACCGGTGGAGCAACTTATGCTGCTCCTGCATCAGCTGTTGATGTTACAAAACTGGCTCAAAAGCTTATTGGGGCAAAAGGCAAATCAATTGTAGTTTGCGGTATTAATGATACTGCAATACAAGTAGTCGTAAATGCAATTAACCAGATGCTGGAGAACTATGGCAATACCATCGATTTCACAACCCCTCTTAATATCCGCAAAGGTATTGACACTGATATGGCCGGACTTATTGCAGAGATGAACGAAGGCAAAACCGGCGTGGTCATCTTCTATAATGTTAACCCGGTTTACAATTACAGTGACCCAAAATTATTGCTTGATGGTCTGAAAAAAGTTGATCTGTCGGTGAGCTTAGCCAATACAAAGGATGAAACTGCAGCCGCTTGTACAGTCATTGCGCCCGATCATCATTATCTCGAATCGTGGAACGATGCCGAACCTAAAAAAGGAATTTTCAGCCTTCAGCAACCAACCATCCGCAATATTTATGATACACGCCAGGCACAGGAAAGCCTGCTGAAATGGGCAGGTAGTGCCGTTCTTTACAGTGCATACCTGAAGCAATACTGGCAACAGAAGTTTGCATTGACAAACGATTCCTGGAATCATACCTTACAGAACGGCGTTTTTGAACTTCCAGTATCCGGCGTTAAGACCGCCTTTAATTCGCAGGCTGTGGCTGAGTCTGCAACCAAAGCATCTACCATAAAATCATCGGACACTGAACTTGTCTTTTACGAAACCATTGCCCTGGGTAACGGATCGCATACCAATAATCCATGGATGATGGAAATGCCCGACCCGATTTCGAAAGTCTGCTGGGACAATTTCGCGGCTATTTCGCCCAATACGGCTACAAAGCTTGGAGTTGTTACCGGCGATATGCTGAAATTTGCCGATGGCCTTGAACTGGTTGCTTTTATTCAACCCGGACAAGCCGATGGAACTATTTCATTAGCATACGGATACGGACGCTCACATGCGGGGAAAGTAGCTGATGGTGTTGGGGTTAATGTTTTCCCATTTATGAAAATGGAAGGCGGTAACCGCAAAGCATATATAGCAACATCATCGGTTTCAAAAACCGGTAAAAAATACGAGCTTGCTTCCACACAGAGTCATTACTCAATGGAAGGCCGCGATATTGTTCGCGAAACTACCCTTGCCGAATGGCAGGAAAAACCCGACGCCGGCAACGAAATACACGCGGAGCATCTGAAGAAAAGCATGACTCTTTATAAAGAGATAAATTACGAAGGTCACCATTGGGGAATGTCCATCGACCTGAATGCTTGTACGGGTTGCAGTGCCTGCGTAATCGGATGCCAGGCTGAAAACAATGTTGCTGTTGTTGGAAAAGCGGAAGTAGCGAAAACCCGCATCATGCACTGGATCCGCATGGACAGATATTATTCCGACGATATAACAAATCCTTCGGTATATTTTCAGCCGATGATGTGCCAGCATTGCGATAATGCACCCTGCGAAAATGTATGTCCTGTTTCGGCTACCAACCACAGCAGCGAAGGACTGAACCAGATGGCCTACAACCGCTGTATAGGAACCAAATATTGTATAAATAACTGTCCTTATAAGGTACGCCGTTTCAACTGGTTCCGCTATGCTACAAACGATTCTTTCGATTACAACATGAACAGCGATATGGGTCGTATGGTTCTGAATCCTGACGTGACGGTGCGTGAGCGTGGAGTGGTTGAGAAATGTAGTTTCTGTGTACAACGCATACAGGAGAAAAAACTGCAGGCAAAACTTGAAAACCGTCCACTTGGTGATAACGAGGTTATGACAGCCTGTATGCAGGTTTGCCCGGCAGGAGCCATTATCTTCGGCGATATGAACAACAAGGAAGCAAAGCTTACTGATTTAATTGCGGATCAGCGCAACTATAATGTACTCGAAGAACTGCATACTCTTCCGAAAGTTGGCTACCTTACAAAGGTGCGCAACCGGGAAGCAGATGCGAAAAAGGGGTGAGTAATCCATATTTGAATTTTCCAAAAAGATAAAAAGCATATTAAAATAACTGGCAACAACTATAAAATATGTATAAAGCAGATGTACGAGGTCCGCTGATTCTGGGTAATAAGGATTACCGCCAGATCACCAGCGACATTATTGCTCCGATTGATAATAAAACACCCGGATGGTGGAAGGTAGCTATGGCAATAAGTTCAGCTATGGCTGGCCTTGGTTTTTTCGCGTTGTATTATACCGTTCGGTATGGAATTGGGGTTTGGGCAGTGAATAATTCAGTTGCATGGGGTTGGGAAATCATCAATTTTGTATGGTGGATTGGTATCGGGCATGCAGGTACTGCTTTCTCCATATTTCTTTTGATTCTCAGGCAAAAATGGCGTACATCCATTAACCGCGCTGCCGAAGCCATGACCGTATTTGCAGTTGGATGCGCCGCTATATTCCCTGCCATTCACATGGGTCGGGTGTGGTTAGCTTTTTTCATTTTTCCTTATCCGAATACACGCGGACCATTGTGGGTTAATTTTAACTCACCGCTTTTCTGGGACTTTATCGCCATCAGCGCTTACCTGCTTATATCTGCTTCTTTCTGGTATTTCGGAATGGTTCCCGATTTTGCATCCATACGTGACCGCGCTAAAACCAAAATAAAAAAAGCTATTTACGGTGCGCTGGCATTTGGCTGGACCGGTTCCACCAAGGAATGGTTACGCTACGAAGGTTTAAGTTACGTACTCGGTGGTATCGCCGCTGTTTTAGTAGTGTCAGTTCACTCTATTGTAGCTACTGACTTTGCCACATCGGTAATCCCCGGTTGGCATACTACCTTATTTCCTCCTTATTTTGTAGTGGGAGCTATTTTTTCGGGTTTCGCTATGGTGATGACACTGATGATTATTATCCGGAAGTACTACCATCTGGAGGAATATGTAACCGATTCACATTTAAATGCCATTGCCAAAATACTGGTTTTCATTTCCCTTATCATGGGAACGGCTTATACCACTGAAGTTTTTATGGCATGGTACAGCGGCAATCCATTCGAAATGTTCACATTTTTCCACAATCGGATTACCGGTACTTATAAATTCATGTTCTGGGCAATGATTATTTGCAACGCAATCATCCCACAGGTGATGTGGTCGAAAAAAATACGAAGCAATATCACAGCATTGTTTATTATTTCACTTATCATCAACGTGGGGATGTGGTATGAAAGGTTCAACATTGTTGTTACTTCGCTTGCCAACGATTACCTGCCTTCATCATGGACAACCTATTCACCTACCTGGGTTGAGATCAGCATCTTCATCGGAACGATCGGCATTTTTTCCACAGGCGTATTGTTATTCTTCCGTTTCATCCCGATGATCGCCATCAGTGAAGTAAAGAGTGTTCTGAAACCAACTGAAATAATAGAAAGACACTAAACACCTGAACAATTATGAATGCTACACATATAATAGGCATATTCGACAGCAAGACAGACCTTGTGTCAGGCATTGAGGAGGCAAAAAGTAAAAACCTCATCATCGAAGAAATTTACACCCCTTACCCTGTAATGGAAGCGATTGATGCGCTAAAGCGAAAATCGAGATTCACCACGGTCGCCTTTATTTATGGCTGCCTGGCGGTTGTCGGGGTATTGTCATTTCTTTACTGGACTTCGGTTATCAGCTGGCCGATCAATTACGGCGGAAAACCAACCAATGCTTTCCCGTCATTTATCATCATTACGCTGGTTCTTACCATACTTACCGTTACCCTCGGCAGCCTTTTCACTTTTTCGGTCAGGGCTCAGATTTACCCGGGTAAAAAATATGTACTTCCCGATGAACGTAGTACTGACGATAAATTTGTGATTTTGTTTGATAAAAAAACTGCCGGAGCTGGTTTCGAAGCTATTTCAGCAGCTATGAAAGCAAGTGGAGCAACGGAAGTATACGAAAAGGAACTATAGAAATGTTACGTAAAACACACAAACATATGGGTTATTTCAGTAAAGCCCCGATCAGGTTGACTGTGGTTATTGCACTTTCGGCACTGGTATTTGCCTCGTGCGACCGCACACGTATTCAGAAAGGGTACGAGTATTTCCCGGATATGTCGCAATCGCTGGCATACGAAACGTATGCTGCCGACAGTGCCATGAGCAACGGAATTACCATGCAACTGCCAGTTCCGGGTTCCATTCCCAGGGAAATGATACCTTACCAGTATCCGGCAACTCCCGAAGGACGTACAGAAGCCGGAAAGGAACTGAGCTGTAAATTTGAAGCCAGCGATGTGAACCTTGAGAGGGGAAAAGAAATGTATACCATTTATTGTCAGAACTGCCATGGCATAATGGGCAAAGGAGACGGGCATCTTTACACAAGTGGCAAATACACGGTTCAGCCTGCTTCACTGGTTTCGGAGCGTATGCAGGTCGCTCCTATCGGCGAAGTGTTTCATGTGATCACAATGGGATGGAATGTAATGGGGGCACATGGTCCGCAAATCAAACCCGACGACCGATGGAAGATAGCCCTTTACGTTAAAAACACTCTTCAAAAGAACAATAAATAAGCTACCCGTGTATGGATACCAAAGTTATATTTTCGAAGAATTTTAATTATATAACCTATGGGCTGATGGCCCTGGGAATTATAGGGCTGGTTTATGGTTTCCTCACTGATACCCAAAGAACCTGGGCTAACCTGTTGCTGAACAACTATTATTTTCTATCACTTGCCATCGGAGCTGCTTTCTTTTTCAGCCTTCAATATATTACGCAGTCGGGCTGGTCGGCCATGTTCAGACGTATTCCCGAAGCAATGATGGCTTTCATTCCTTATGCCTCTATCATCATGTTGCTCTTGTTTTTCGGGCTGCATGATATCTATGAATGGTCGCATCCCGATGTAGTTGCTCACGACGAATTACTGCTGCATAAGGCTCCCTACTTAAACGTTCCGTTCTTTATGATCCGGATTGTTATATTTTGTGGATCCTGGGTTCTGCTAACCCGCTACCTGCGCAAACTTTCGCTACAGGAAGACAACCTTGCAGGCCTGGCGATGTTCGAAAAGATGGAGTTCTGGTCGAAGATATTCATATTTGTGCTTGCTCTTACTTTTTCAATGGCTTCGTTCGACTGGATCATGTCGATAGATGCGCATTGGTTCAGCACCATTTTTGCTTTCAAAAATTTCGGGGCCGCCTTTTACCATGGCACATCGCTGGTGGCATTTATTGCTATAATACTGCACAAGAAAGGGTATTTCAAAGATATGAACGAATACCACCTGCTTGATTTTTCGCGGTATATGTTTGTTTTAAGCATTATCTGGGGCTACCTTTATTTCACTCAGTTTGCACTTATATGGTTCGGGAATATTCCGGAAGAAACCATTTATTATGCGAAGCGATGGAACAATGGATGGATAGTGTTTATTTTCCTGAACTTTGCAATAAACTGGTTTATCCCTTTTATCGTATTGCTTCCGCAGAAACTGGACAAGAACATCAACGTTGTTTATGCCATTTGCATTCTTCTACTTGTAGGTTTGTATACTGATATTTATGAGCAGGTAATGCCTGACTTTCTGAAATCACCATCCTTCGGGATTATTGAAATCGGAGTTCTTGCCGGAATGGCCGGATTGTTCCTATTCGTTTTCAGCAAAGCTCTGGCGAAAGCTCCGTTAATACCCAAAAACCATCCATACCTCGAAGAAAGCATTCATCATCATATCCACTAAATTGAGGTTTGAGGTGATTTTGAATAATAAGCAGATCTAAAATGTCTGCACTAATTAGATTGGATAAAATCCGGATTTCAGTAACATAAGCTTTCAAATAGCTTTACTTCCGAACATAAAGCACATGAACTTTGTTAAAGAATTGTTAAATGATTAGAAGATTAAATCTGCTCTGGCAACCGCGTGTAACCTGCAGGTTTAAAATTCACTGATTAAATGAAAAATACCTAAAAAAATATTTAAAATGAATAAGATCAAGTATTGGAAAATTATACCGCTACTGATAGTTGTTTTTCTTCTGTTTGCCAGGAGTGCATCGGCAGAAAAAGAGAAAGACTCCGAAGTTGGAATTACCGAACACCTGGATGAATTTCTTCCATCCAACATAATGCTGACTGACCAGAATGGAAAACTGGTTGACCTGAAGCAAATTATTGATAAACCAACCGTACTTTGCTTTGTGTATTACCGTTGCCCTGGAATCTGCAGTCCGCTGATGAACGGACTGGCAGAAGTGATGGAAGGAACAGGCATGGCACTTGGCAAAGATTACCAGGCAATTACAATCAGTTTTGATAGCCGCGAAACTACCGATCTGGCAGTAAAGAAAAGGAATACATACCTTAAAAAACTCAAAGGCCAGGATGGTAACGGTTGGATATTTATGACCGGAGACAGTGCAAATATCGAAAAAGCCACAAAAGCCCTGGGATTTGGATTTAAAATGGTAAATAATGAATTTGTTCACGAAGGAGCACTCATCATGATCAGCCCGGAGGGTAAAATTACCCGGTACCTGAAAGGAATAAGTTTTGTTCCTTTTGAATTTAAACTTGCATTAATAGAAGCTTCACAGGGTAAATCGGCCCCTACCATCATAAAAGTGCTTAAATATTGTTATTCGTACGACAGGAAAAACGAACGCTACTCATTAGATATTACCCGCATAACTGCTACCTTAACTATCTTTATTGCTGTTTCATTGCTTTTATACCTGCTCATCCGCGGCCGCAGAAGAAAATCCAAATCAGTTAACCAATAATCAGACAACCATACATGACCGGAAATTTAACTACACATCGGGAGCCCAGTTACCTTGAATACAAAGGTAAGTACACCGGAATTTTTGCCTGGATCTTATCTACCGATCACAAGCGTATAGCATTGCTGTACCTGTATTCGCAGCTATTTTTCTTCCTGGCCGGAGTAGTCATGGGTATATTTATGAAACTCGAACTCATTGCACCCGGGGAGCAAATTATGGGTCCGCAGACCTACAATGCCCTTTTTACCGTGCATGGGCTTACCATGATATTTCTATTTATTATTCCCGGACTGGCTGCTTCATTCGGCAACTTTATGATCCCGATCATGATCGGGGCCAAGGACGTAGCTTTCCCGAAACTCAACCTGTTCTCATGGTATCTCTTTGTTTTTGGGGCAATAATCGTTCTTTTTGGAATTTTTACCGGTGATGGTCCTCCTGACACCGGCTGGACATTTTACGCTCCATACAGTCTGAAAACGAATACTAATGTGGTATTGACTGTTTTTGGCGCATTCGTTCTCGGATTTTCTTCCATTCTGACAGGTCTGAATTTTATCGTTACAATTCACCGTATGCGGGCACCCGGCATGGGGTTCTTCCGTATGCCACTTTTTATCTGGTCGTTATACGGAACAGCCTGGATTCAGCTTTTAGCCACTCCTGTTATCGGAATCACATTCCTGATGGTGGTTGCTGACAGACTTCTTAATATCGGATTTTTTGATCCCGCCCAGGGAGGCGACCCGATATTATACCAGCATCTTTTCTGGATATATTCTCACCCTGCCGTATACATCATGATATTACCTGCTATGGGGGCCATTACCGAGATTATAGTTACCTTTTCGCACCGGACAGTTTTCGGGTATAAAGCCATTGCTATGTCAAGTCTTGCTATCGCTTTTGTGGGGTACCTGGTATGGGGACATCACATGTTTACTTCCGGAATGAGTGAAACGGCACGTTTTGTATTTTCACTTTTAACATTCCTGGTAGCCATCCCCAGTGCTATTAAAGTATTTAACTGGACAGCAACCATGTACAAAGGTTCCATCGTATTTGAACCTCCTTTTTGGTGGGCAATGGGATTTATCTTCATTTTTATGATCGGCGGGCTTACAGGATTAATACTCGGTAGTCTCTCCAGCGATGTGCATTTAACCGATACCGTGTTTGTAGTCGCGCATTTCCATTACATTGTATTCGGAGGTTCGGGAATGGCATTTTTTGGAGCCTTGCATTACTGGTATCCGAAAATGTTTGGCAAAATGTACAACAAAAAAATCGCGAACAGGGCACTTCTGCTGTTTTTTATTGGGTTCAATATTTTGTACATGCCTATGTTCTTCCTGGGTTATATGGGAATGCCGCGCCGTTATTATGATTACCTGCCACAGTTTGCTGACCTCAATTTACTATCAACCATCGGATCGTGGATCATGGTTACAGCTCTTACCATTGTTATAGTGAACCTGTTGCGTGCTAAAAAAGGAACCCCCGAAGAAATGGATAATCCATGGGGAGGACGGACACTTGAATGGACTATACAATCACCCCCTTCGCTCGAAAATTTTGAAGAGATTCCCGTGGTTGAACATGAGCCTTATCATTTAATTACAAAATAAACAGTTGATGGAACAAAGTAACAAAGCGCACACTGATCATTTCGATCCTGCAGCATCAAAGCTTGGAATGTGGCTGTTCATATTTACCGAAATTTTACTTTTCGGAGGATTGTTTATTGTCTATTCCGTGTACAGGTATAAACACCCGGTCGAATTTCATCTTGCCCACGAGGAGCTTAGCGTAACCATCGGATTTATCAATACCGTTATACTTCTGATCAGCAGTATGACTGTGGCAATGGCGATAACAGCGTTGCAATTGGGCAATAAAAAATTGACTCTGATTATGCTGGCAATAACACTTTTACTGGCACTGATATTCCTGGTAAACAAATACTTCGAATGGGGAGCCAAGATTCATCACGATATTTATCCGGGAAGTGAATTTCTGATGAGCCTCAGTAAAGGAGATATGCTGTTTTTCGGATTGTATTTCTTTATGACAGGCCTTCATGCGTTACACATCATTGCTGGTATGGCACTTCTGGGAGTAGTTTTCGTGAAAGTAAAAAACGGAACAGTGAACCAGAATCGCTATTCCCTTCTCGAAAATGGCGGACTTTACTGGCACCTTGTCGATTTAATCTGGATTTTCCTGTTCCCTTTGTTCTACCTAATACATTAATCCCTATGAGCGAACATAAAAACCATATCTCATCATACACTTCGCATGTAGTTGTTTTGCTGTCACTCCTGTTGCTAACTGTGCTTACTGTTACAATTACAAGTGTTCACCTTGGCCCTTTCAACACTGCAGCCGCTATGCTAATTGCCTCAGTTAAGGCAGCCATTGTATTGCTTTACTTCATGCACCTGAAGTTCGACGAAAAAATATACCGCTTTATGGTTACTCTTGTGCTAGCCATATATGTAGTGGTGATCATTATTACGTTTTTCGATTACTTATACCGATAAATATTATGTACTCAGGATACTCAAACTTTTCGCAAGAGGTAGATACAGCGATGGCTATTATCGTAGGTATCTCACTCTTTTTCCTTATCGGGATTACTACGGTGATCATTGTCTTTCTATTTAAATACAACAAAAATAAAAACCCGGTCGCTTCTGAAATAGAAGGAAGCAATACGCTAGAAATCATTTGGACCATCATCCCGGTAATCATTGTTATATATATGTTCTGGCTGGGATGGAGTTCCTATCTCCCGCAACGAAAAGTTCCGGCTGACGCTATGAAAGTAAATGTCGTTGCCCGTATGTGGAGCTGGAGCTTCGAATATGATAACGGTAAAGTTACTGACACACTCTATGTACCTGTGAATAAGCCTGTTGTATTGAATATGGTTTCCATCGATGTAATACACAGTTTGTATATACCTGCTTTCAGGATCAAAACGGATGTGGTTCCTGGAAAGGATAACTTTATGTGGTTTAAATCTCTGGTACCAGGCTCATACGACTTGTTCTGCGCCGAATACTGCGGGTTGCGGCATTCGTATATGGGAACAATTGTGGAGGTTGTTACCCAGCCGGCTTTCGATACATGGTACGCATCAGGACCGGTTAAAATTGATTCGACGGTAGCTGTAATACCCGGTGCTGCCGGCAAACTGCTCACGGAGCAAAAAGGTTGTAAAGCTTGTCACTCTATCGACGGGACTAAAATTGTGGGTCCTTCGTACAAAGGTATTTTCGGGCATAAAGTTACAGTTGAAACTAATGGCAAAGAACGTGAAATCACTGTGGATGAGGCCTATATTAAAAAATCCATCCTCGAACCAGATGCCGACATTGTGAAAGGGTTTAACAAAGGTTCCATGATCTCCTACAAAGGGCAGTTATCGGACGAGCAAATCGATCAGATTATCGAATATATCATGACATTAAGTGGAGAAAAAAAATAAAGCCGGCGAACTGCTGAAAATAATCAGCGAACTGGGGAAAGTGCGCATATCCATACCGGTCGCATTTACAACATTTACCGGATATATCCTTAGCCACGGCAAATTCGACCGTGGCTTTATCTTACCGTTTATCGGAATATTCCTCCTGGCATGTGGTGCATCTGCCTTCAACCAGGTGCAGGAAGCAGATACCGATAAAATCATGAAACGCACTGCCGGGCGCCCGCTGCCATCAGGTCGCATAAGCAGAAGCGGAGCAATAATCATTGCGCTGATATACTTTATTTCAGGATGCCTTGTACTTTATTTTGGCCCGGGTTTGCTGACTCTACTGGTTGGAATTTCCACCTTTGTATGGTATAACCTGATTTATACTCCGTTAAAGAAAGTAACCGCATTTGCCGCTGTTCCTGGATCGATGGTTGGAGCTTTACCTCCGCTAGCAGGCTGGGTAGCCGGAGGCGGTAGTCTTACCGACCCCAGGGCACTGGCCCTTGGTTTCTTTTTCTTTATGGGTCAGATCCCCCATTTCTGGCTACTGCTTTTAAAACTTGGCAAACAATACGAAAGCGCTAAGCTACCATCGTTAACACAATTGCTGAGTGATGAGCAGATCAAACGATTAACCTTTGTATGGATTACAGCCACGGCTGTTTCGGCACTAGCTTTACCACTATTCAGGTTACAGGAAAAAGTTTGGAGTGTGGCACTTATTATTGCTCTGTCATTCAGTCTGGTTATAGTATTTATTCCATTACTCAACCGCCGTAAGCCCTTTAATGTCGGGAAATCGTTTGTACTTATTAATGTTTATTATCTTTTCGTGATGTTGGTATTAATAGCGGATCGTTTGATCTGAGTAAAGAGTTACCTTCGACTACAAAATCAATATCATACTCACATTGATATACAGACCTCAAAATTATCCACATTTGGTCCTGGCATATTGCAGAATCAAAGTTGATTTCATTGCGATATAATTAAAAATCACGAATTTAGTGCTTATGTATTTGTTAATATTCCTGTACTAATACATCTGTTGGAATATTTAAGGTTGTGCTTAACCTTCTGATCATTTCCAATGTTAGTTTGCGTTTCCTGTTCAATACTTCACTTACCCTGCTGCTAAAGCCAATTGCATCCGCCAGATCTTTTTGCTTCATCCCTTTTTGTTCCATCCTGAACTTAATAGCCTCAATGGGATCAG
>JBBQSY010000008.1:0-58075 GCA_038213495.1 Bacteroidales bacterium | reverse complement strand
ATTTTATGCAAATCAATAATGATTTTGTTTAGCCGATCTATTTCTTTGTAGGGATCCAAAATAACGCTCAGATTTAAGACAAAGGAACATCATAAATAATGTAATTTTACAATCAGATCCTGAATTATATGAACAGCAGCCAGTTAATAGCGCTTTTAGGAGGAGGGCGGAATAGTTACAATTCTTTTACTTTTTCTGTTCTTTTGTCTTGCCACAAAAGAACCAACTTAGCGAAGCAATCTCATGAGCTCCTTTGAATATAAGCAATTGGCGAATAAAAGGTCAAGGCTTAATATAAATTTCACACAGATGTACGATTTGGTAAGACTCGCAATCCCGATAGCTATCTAAATGCCTATTAGATTTTTCCATATCCATACAGCACGTGAGGCTGGTGTTTTGCGGACTTTATCCCGCCAGGCGGGACACATGCCCTCGCTGTTTACCTTCGTCTACATCTGTTGTGAAATTTCTATAATGCCCTTCCCTATACCCTGAAGATTTACACTAAAAGTTAAAACTTTGCTCCACAATGTTGCCAAGAGTAGGAACTTTCTTAGTAAGGACCGGCATTAGAAAAATACGCCAGCGGTTCTTAGCCGGAGGTATGTGCGAATGGCATGTGTGTAGCAATACACAGCAACGACAAATGCAATTGATTTGTGCCATCTATCATGCCTTGTATTGCGGGGAGATACCTTCGGCTTAGAACCGCAAGTATTTTTATAAAGCCTTGATTTTTTGTTACTTTTTGATTAAGCAAAAAGTAAAAAGAAGAATTTCATTTTCTAAATTTATTTTTTCTTGTTCTTTTACACGAAAGAACTTGTTAAAAATATTCAACCAGAAACTATATTAATTTTATAATGCCCTACCAAAATTCCTTGATTAGTTTTTTAAATTAACTTTCTTGATAAAAATCTAACAGCTACATTTCCTCAAACTATCTTATCAAATTATATTTAAGATTTGATTATTATTTTAAAAATTATTTAATCTAAAATGTTGGAAAACACAATAAATTGTGTATAGAAATTATATTCAAATTATTATATTTCTGATAATCATAAATTTATAAAACATATTGTCTCTCTATTTATCTATTTTGGCACAAAAATGATGAAAAATCAGATTAATCATCCTTTTTAGAGAATGATCAAATTCAATCTAATCTACTTATTTCATCATTTAAATTGAGAATTTCTTATTAATACAGTAAATATCATCGGCATCCCTTGCTGTTGCTACATTTTAGAAGGATTGGCCAATACTTCTTTAAAATATTTTCAAAAACTATTTTTTTATTCCCCGAAAAGTCGTAACTTTATATAAAGAAGGTCAAAAACGAAGGAAAAAAGGCCTTTTTTTAGTTTATTCCGAAGATGTTTGCATGCTAAATTAAACAACAAAATGACACAACTCAAGGTCTTAAAATCGCTACCAGCTGCTGAATTATTTTTATTAATGT
Organism: Bacteroidales bacterium; assembly: GCA_038213495.1. Lineage (GTDB taxonomy): Bacteria > Bacteroidota > Bacteroidia > Bacteroidales > UBA4417 > UBA4417. Next base: position 56,607 of record JBBQSY010000008.1, on the reverse strand, counting down.
CTGAAAATGAGAAATTTACAACAATTTCTCTTAGAGCATTTAATGAGTTTCAAGAACGCTTTGGAAAAGTGTTCTGGAATATTTGTCATGATGTTTGCAAGAAGAACAATTTTAGTTCAATAATAGATTTAGATAAAGAAGTTTATAGAATTTCGATGCAGGAAATCTATTTAAATGCAAAATCTTTTAAAAGATCAAATGCAAAACTTTCAACTAAAATTCAGGATGAATTATTGTTAGGATGGTTAGGAGATATTGCTGAAACTGTTAAAGAAAATATTATTTCGGAACACCATAATTTTGAGAAGATGCATTATACCATTCCTGATTATAATGCTTACCTCAATCGTGTAAAAAGTTTCCAGGAAAATAAGGAAGAGATAGAAGAGGAAGAAAATAAGAAAGATGAAGCAGAAATAAGTATGGAGCGAAAACTCCTGATCTTTCAGCAAGCAATGAAGAAACTTAAACCAAGAGAACGTGAAATAATTATTGAATATAACCAATCGACCGGAGATCGTAAGTACCTTAGAGAAGATAGAATTGCTTACCTTTGTAAAAAATGGCATATCAGCCCTGATAATTTACTTCATATTAAACACAGGGCAATAAAAAAACTAAAACGCTTTTGCGAGGATGAAGAAAAGAAAGCAGAAACCGGAGGCGACAGGGTTAACCTCTGAGGAAAAGGAATTTGAAAGCAAGCTTGAAAATATGTTGCGTTCAACTGGTTATCTATTCCCTATTACCCCCGAACAGGTTGAGGCATTTGAGAAACTCGCTTTAAATGAGGAAGTACCGGAGGATTGCAGCGATCCGCTGGCATCGCTAAATAAGAAGGAAAACAAATAGCGATCCTTATTGAGATTAGTGTTGAATATAAATTTACAGGATTATATAGCAATAAAAAAACGGCTACAGGATTTCTCCTGCAACCGCTTCTTTCCAAAAACCAAAATTTTATTTACGAGCTGGATTAGCTGTCGAGTTTCTGTTGGTATTTTCGCCTGAATTTCTGCTTTTTTTAATAAAACCTCTTTATAGATTTTCTCTCAACCAAATAATAAAATGAAAAAATCAAAAGCTGATTTAAAATAGCTGCTATTAATCCATATTTTGACTCATACCAAATTGCAATTGCATAGGTTTGAAGCTGACCAATCCCGTACATTGGATTTCTAAAATATTTGTATGGTCCAGTTACAACGAAGTTGGAAATCTTTTTTCCCAGGAACATGTCTTTCCAATAATAAATTTCTATTGTTACTGCTTTTGCAGCAAATATTTTTATTGTAAAACCAGCGAAAAACATCATTGCTGCTACTATTAATAATAAGATTCCGGGGATAAAGCGAAATAAATTTCCTTGGCTGGAAGAAGCCACATATCCAATGCTGACCAGATTATGAAAAAATAGAAAACCAAGGATCGCTTCAAAGGCTAAATATGCTTCATTTTCATTGCCCCATTTTCTTATAAACCAATGACGAAGACCATTTTTTGAGAGAACAATAGTTATGAAACTCATATAAAAAACTTCACTAAATATGAAATATAAAATAGCCAAGTTAGAATTATCAGGCTGGTTATTACTTAGATATATTGCGAAAGTAAGAGAGGAAACCATAAAAATCGTCCTGAGTATTGTCGCGTTTTTTGGTACATAACCGGCCATTGAAATCATGAGTATAAATAAATGATAAACTTTCTTAAGAATCATAACATGTGAATTATAGGATAAAGATAAAATAATAAAAGAAATTATTTTTAAATTTCTTAAGAATCTGTCCTATTTTTAAAAAAGTCTGTGGGCGCGACTTTATTTTTTCTTTTATTCACATTTATATCTATCCGCATTTGTTATTTCGGAATTGATGCGGCGTTGGTATAGTAGTAATGCCAGGTTTTTTATCCGTAATTGATTTAGATTAATCCAGGTCTCATCAATTTTAATTTTTAACAACCAGGTTATCCGGAATAATTACCCAGGTATCAAATTTTCGAGCAACAATTCTTTTAGCACACCTGGCCATCCGGCACTATCGGCATGGGAGGGATCAATTTATTACTGCCACGCACCAGAAAATAAGCCTCGAGCCAACCGGGGCAGCTACAGCGATGAGTTTTAGTTCTGTTTCGGTAATAGCAAATGCACTGCGCCTGAAAGGGAAATAATACAAACAACAGCTATAGGGCTTTCATTCCCCATCGCCTTCGGCACCCGGAAAACGGATGAATTCCTGTCAAAATACTTTTAAGATAATCAGAATAATTATGATAATGCTTCATTTACAAAAACCTGCAGGATCTCTTCTGTTTTGACCGCCATTTCAGGGCTGATGGTGTAAAAATGTATTTCGGCAACATAATTTTTCTCCTCAGTACAGGCAAGTATGACCCGTATATTACCTTCGGAAATAATCCATGGCATTTCGAGAATCCTGTTTTTCAGCATGCTCTGAATTTTTTCCAGATGCAATTCTGATACAATTTTAAGTTTTATTACGCGCTCTGCCCAATTGCCTGTATCGGCAGGTCTTACAATATTCTCGCCGGTGAGCCGGCTGAAAGGGATTTTTATAAATTCGCCCTTGCTGGTCACAATCTCCATGGAACGATATCCAAGTTTCCGTATGGTACCCGAAGCTGCAGGGGTGTTTATCTGCTGTCCGGCCTCAAAGGCATTTTCCATTTTCAGGATAATTCCGGAAACAAAATCACGAAGGAAGTACCATCCGAATATGAAGATAAGAATGAGAATAAAACTTTCAATCAGTAATTGGTATGCTTCTATTTCTATAAATAATTGATCCAGAGCCCAGAACACATAAGCCAGCCAGGCGAGCATTTCGACCACGGGGAAAAGCTTAAAAAATATAGTCCTGATATTTTTGCTGCCGGCAAGAACAGGGAAATAGTTAGCTACAAAGCGCAGGATAATAAAAAGCGCAAGTGCAATCGCAAGAACTTCGAGGTATCTCATAATAATTCAAGGCTTTTTAGTTTTTTAACCAGGTGGATTTCCAGGGCCGGGTTGATACTATAAATATCAGGGAACTTCTCAAGCAGGATTCCTTTCTGTACCAGGACACGAACTGTTTTTCCGGTGTTTTCGATATCGCTCTGAAGTATTTCGGAAAGGCTACGCACTGAAAAGCGGCGGTGCAGGATAAATTGCAGGATATACATAATTTCAACCTGAGGAAGGTCCTCCGGAAAAGCAATCTCCCTTTTAAAAGGACTTTCCATATAGAGTGTATTCCCTGATATTTTCCGGATACCTGCAAGCCAGAGATTTATGGCATAGCCCGGGTTTCCTGCCGACAAATTAAAGAACCGGCTGAACAGGCGGGCAAAATCCCAGTCCGTCATATCTTCTTCCCGTTTCTTATTCATTATCAGATTCATCCCGCCCGATTTATGCCTCATCAGGATCAGATCTTTCAGTTCACGGGCATCAAAAGGCTGGCAAAACACAATGTCCAATGCCCAGGTATTAATAGAGCTGAGCTGATTGATTATTTTAAGCGCATATTGATTTACATTAATAATGAAGAATACCTTATCCCCGTATTGCCGCATCAATGCGATAATTTTTTCGACAACCTGCATGCCAAACGGCTTGCGTTCCCACCAGAGTTCCAGGTCGTTGATAACAATTACACTTTTAGGTGGGAGCGCCTCCATTGCATATACAAGGTTATCCTGGCCCTCGAGATTTTTCAGCAGCGTCTGTTCAAAAAGAGCAACATCGGCAATACTTTCGCGGGGCGCCTTGACGTTAAATATATTTTGTTTTTCGAAGTGAAGGTTTGCCAGATGCTTGCTCAGGCTCGATTTACCGGAACTGCGTTCGCCACTGATGATAAGCAAACCCGGACTACCTCCCAAAAACCGCTTTATAGCTTTACTGCCTTTTTCAATTTCATCTTCCATTCCGACCCAGAAGTCAATACCAATAGTTGAGCTGCCTGAAAACAAATTGGAATAGTAAAAAGGCAATTTTTGTATTACTGCTTTGTTGGGCGATATTTTCTCCAGCATACGTTTAACAGGTCCGCCGGGAAACAGCAGGGCTTTCTCGCGCAATTGTTCCAGGCGGTTGGCCCACAACAAACCCTTGCTCCGACGGTAAAGCAATTTCACGAATTGATTACTGACACTATTGTTCACTGAATCTTTCAACTCCTGAATCCGGACTTTGAATTTTCGTTTCTCGGTTGCTTTGATTTTTCGCTTCAAATCACCCGAATTTTTAACAATTACGGCTGAAGACAGTGGTTCAAAAGCATTTTTTAATCCATTATCTAGACCTTGCCTGAGTTGTTCAAAAAGTGCATCCAGCTTACGCTCTTCACTTTGCACATTATTCAATAAATTTTGAAGGACGGCATTCTGCTTTTCCTGCTCAGGCAGGCTTTCAACTTCTTGGGCATGATGATTCCCTCTGTTTTCCAGGTGGAAATTAGCCAACTTGATCAAATTCTTCAAAGTTGTGAGGAAAAACGATAGTTGCTGGCCGATATGCCTGAATTGTTTTTGAATCTGCGAACTAAGTTCATTGCTAATATAATAATCTGCTGTTTTACGCACAGAAACAACAAACTCAGCGATATTTTCGAGATTTTCGAATTTGATATTCTCCTGAAGATTATCACCGGTTATCTCGATATTTTCGGGAAGTTGATCAACGGCTATTTTAATTTCTTTAGATAAAAGGGAAAATGCTACTTCAAATTGAGGCGCTGATATTGATTTTTGAGTGAAAAACCCTTTCTTTTCTGATTTCGGATTCCCCGTCTTCATGATAGATATGATCTGGTCTTTAAAAGCTTTCAGCTTATTATGAATATTCCCTTCGATCAATATTTCAATATCCTGGTTTGTTTTTTCAATTTTAGAGGCTATTCGGTTTTTAAGCGCCAGATAAAGGAAATCGAGGTATGTTTTATTGACATGATTGACCATAAAATGCAACCACAAATCAGGAAATTCCGATAAGGAAACCTCCAGTTGTACCGTTTTCTTGCTAAAAGGTTTAAATCTTTGGCCTAGTTTATTTGCCTGCGGGCTTTCAATTATCTTGCTGAAATCCCCGATGTCGGAAATTAGTTCTTTTAAGAGTTTGTGGCTTTGATTATACACCAGTTCCTGGTTTGCTGCCCGCAGCTTCAATATAAGTGCTGAATTACTTTCCTTTTCCGAAAGTAAAGCTTCACCACTTAAATTACCAGATTGTGCAGTTAGTATGGTTTCATGGTTCCTGACCAGAAGTTCCCTGATTCCAGCAAATGCAGCGAGAGTTTGAACAGTATAATTTTCATAAAACTGCTTAAAAAATTTCAGACGCTTATAATACAGGTAATACCCGGCTACCGGCTGGACATTGTTTTTCGTTGTTATTTTTTTTCCTGATAAACTAACCCATCTTATTTTAACGGCCTTGTTTAGCCTGTTGAAGAGGCTTACAGGTTTTATCTTTCTATAATCATCCTTGCTGAAAGTCAGCCTGATATGATCCGGCAGGCTGTATAGTGCAGTATTTGTTTCTGAAAAGTACCGGTTAAATCCATTTAATACTAATTCCCGCTCCTCTTTCAGGTAAACATCTTTGAATATGGCTAATTCTTTCTGAGCATGATAGGAGAAATCATTCAGGATTTTTAAATATTCCCAATGTTTTTCATATTTATTTTCAACTTTAGTGGCCTTTATCAAATTCGCCATCATTTTATCCGTAAGGCTGGCTAACTGGTCCAGGTATTCGTTTCGGCTTTTCTGAATGGCATAAAATGTGTTATTTATAAGGGTTTCGGTATATTTTTCAATCATCTGCGCCAAGTTATAAACCTCGTTATAGACAATTTCTGTCGTTGAAAACTGAAGTTTATTGGTAATGGCTGTATCCGGTTTCTCGTCTGTGCTACGCAGTGTTTTTGCCTTGTCAGACGAAGATGTCTCAGAAATTACATTTACGGGCTCAAATACAGAAGCTGCACTTATAAAAAGGCATGATCTGAGGACTTCTGTCAAATTATTCACATAGTTAATTACCCCTTCTGCTTTGCTTTCGGTGAGATAGGGTATTTCAGCAATGGTTAAATCAGTTTCACCGGATTCAGACCGGATGATATCTTTTTCAGATAATTTTTCAATATTATTAATAACTTTCACACTGGCATTAATGCGATAGTTGTCAATAATCTGGTGCAGTATGGCGTGATATCTGTCTGTGTTTTTGCTTTCTGTACTAATGGCTAAAATTCGCACTTCTGCATCTCTCCATTCGTGTGTAACTGTCATAAAACGGATAAAGTGCAGGGCAAGTGGCAGGTTTCGTCCTTTCCCGCTCCACCAGAAATCGATTTTCTTATGCTTTCCGTATCCAAATTCCTCATTGTAATTGAGAAAAGTTAAATTGTAATCCAGTTTTCTAAGGGTTATAAGCAGCTCTTCGAATTTTTTCGGTTCCCGGGTATTTTTAGCCCAACCCATCAGGATCGTATTGGGTTCGTATCCCGAAAATCCGTACACCTTGCTGATCATCCCGATGCCTTCATAAATATTCCTGCAAACATGCCTCCGGGTAATAATATTTTTGTGGTCACCAAAATTTTCGATTTGTACTTTTGCCGTTTTATCAAACAGCGGGCTTTCGTCAGGATGTTCAACAAGTTCGAAGTTCGTGAAGATTCCCAGTTTCCCTATCAGGGCTTTACCAATTTCTACCAGGTGCGGCCTGTTACTGGTTCCGCCGCTGAAAAGGATCATATTGGGCCTCCAGTTCCGGCTATTGGTTTTGGTAGCAGCTAATTTTATCAGCCCGTTTTTCACCAGCGATAACCATAAACTCGATCTTGTATCTCCGGTTTGTAAGGTAAGTTCCTTGTTCTTGAGGTAAAAGAATATGGCAAGCAATATGACAGAAGCTACTGCCAATGCCAGTATATCCAATTCTATCATCACAATGATACAAGCCAAAGCGCCGATTATACTTACAATGCGCGGAATTTTGAAGGATGGCCTGAAATCGCTGCTTGCCCAACTCTCGGCTGCGTAAGTGATATTAAGAAAGCCATACGTGATGATGAAAAAGATGGTTACAATCCTGGCAATAACATTAAGTTCCCCTACCAGTATACCTGCTTCAGCAATAACAAAGGTGAGCATGAGCGCGTTGCGGGGTTCGTTGGATGGTCCGTATCCCTTGCTTAATATGGCCGGGGCGATGCGGTCCTTGGCCACTGCCTGCATAATACGGGGTGCACCCAAAATGCTGCCGAGGGCTGAGGACAGGGTTGCTCCCAGTATCCCTGCAACTACCAGTTGCGGAATCCACGATACCTTTAAAAGTACATTTGTATCATTAACCAGCAGGTCACTTTTTACGGTGTATGATAAAAAAACAGCCAGGCCAACATATACAAGCAGGCCAACCAGTATGGCCGAGATTGTTCCTAACGGGATGTCTTTGCGTGCGTCCTGAAGGTCTCCCGACATGGATACACCAGCCTCAAATCCGGTTACAGCCGGAAAGAAAATTGCAAACAAGGCAATCCAGGGAAGAGCAGTAGTTGTTGAGTAAAGCTGTGACGCGACAGGTGTAAATTCATGCTTGCCCAAAAACACGGATAACAGCGAAAGAATCATGATCGTCAGGATAATGTACTGTGTTTTTATGGCCAGGGAAGTGCTGATAAATGTAAGTATTGTAACCAGCAACAGAATGGCAGACCCGGCAATACGAATGGTTGTCAGGGTAACCTCAAAACCAAAATAATCGAGGAATACTTCGGCAAAACCAATCAGGTATAAACTAACACTGAATGATAACCCGACAAAAAGTGCCCAGCCAAGCGTGCCTCCGATGGGAAGGCCGAGACTACGGGAAATGATATAATAGGTTCCTCCTGATTCAACTCTTTTATCAGTAGCAATGGACGAAACGCTAAGACCGGTACTACCCGAAATTATATGTGCGACCAGGATAATGCCCAGGGTCGCTAAAAGGCCGGCCTGCCCCACAATCCATGGCAGCCTGAGATACATAATAACACCCAGTAACGTGAGGATAGAAGGAGTGAAAACCCCGCTAAACGCTCCGAATTTTTTTGCTTTGGCCATATAGTGATCCGTATTTTTTTTATGATAACAGTTTCTACCGCTTAATTTTAAATTAGCCTATTCAACAATGGCGCTGATTTTAAATTCTTAAAACTACGAAATTGAAGGTTTTATTTTCCGTTTGATTAAAAATTTTGCACATGATAAAAGAAAACTCCCACCAAAACAAAATAGCAAGAAAACTTCAAATATAGCAAGAAAAGCAACAAGGTAAGCATGAAAATATTTCCTGACCAGTATATGCTTATCAAAGCTTCATAAATCATTGGCACAAATTTTTAATTTCCCGCCTCCTGACATTCACCCAATTGCGTAGATTGAATGAATCGTTAAAGAAGACGAAGAATTTATAAATCCAATTTCATCCCCAAAAAATGCGTTCTAAATACTTTAACAAAAGTTTATCAACTGACAAACTTTAATTAATATCAGAAATTCTGTGAAACAAATTTATTACGTCAGAATTTTGCAGAGGTGTAAAAGGCTACCTTAAATATCAGTAAATTTGGATGCTTGAATATATACATGTCAGGAACGTGTAAAATGATTTGTTTTCATCGAAATTCATCATTTTACCGGTTTTAAAAAACATCATTGGCAAGCAGAATTAAATACAATGATTTTCTTTGTTTAAGTAAGCGTAACGAGAGTGTATAAAAAGGAAGTTGGCGTTAGTTTGAATTGAAATCTCAATCATCTGTTTATAGGTTAAAATCCAATACCTTATTATCAAAACACTTTATCGAAATAAAAAAAAAAAATGACCAGGGACAGTACTTCAATTCCGACAAAGAATAAATTAGATGAAGATCTTCTCTTTAAAGTTTCTCGCTTCAAAGAAAAGATAAAGCGAACTGTTCCCCATAAACACGACAATTATTTCGAATTGATTTTTCTCAGCGAAGGAGAAGGGTTTCACTGGATTGAGTCGGAACGATTCCAGATTAAAACGCCGGAGTTTTATTTCCTGCAACCAGGCCAAATGCATTGCTGGCAGTTCACTTCTATTCCCAAAGGTGTTGTGGTATTATTCAGGGAAGCATTTTTCAATGACGTACACAACTCGGAAACCGTAAATCTTTATAAACTTCTGACAAAAAAAATCAGAATTCCGATTACATCAAAAGCACGGGGCGAATTTATTATGAACGAGGTATTCACTGAATACCATACCAATTCCACTTATTCAGTTCAGATTATTCAAGGTCTTTTAAAAGCAATTTTCGGAAGGTTGCTTCAATTAGCAGAATCAATTGCACCATTAGAAGGATTACCAAAATCGCAGTGCGATAAGTTTCTGGAATTGCTTTCAACAAAATGCCCAGGGCTTCATAAGGTTAAAGATTTCGCTTCTCTGCTCAATACAACACCTCAGAATCTGAACGCTTCGTGTATGAAGCAAACAGGAAAAAGCGCCGGCAGACTCATTTCGAACCAGGTTCTGATAGAAGCAAAACGCTACCTGCTCCATTCGGAAAATACCATTAACGAAATTGCCCTCATGTTATGCTATAATGATGCCTCTTATTTTGTAAAATTCTTCAAAAAAGCCGAAGGAATTACACCATTGCAATACAGGCAGAATCATTTTCAATAATACCAATTATATAGTATTTATTACCATACTCCCACCGGGATGATTCTATACATTTGCATCTGAGATAAAGAGCCATTCGGACATTTATTGTTTGTCCATCTGACCATTAAAACCCTTTACTTCAATTATTTAATCCATGCGTCAAATTTATATTCAGCAATAACGTACCTGAATGTTACATGCAATAAATAAGCAATTTTCCAGAGCATATTTACCTCTTGTGCTGAAATATTTTTCGCTGATCGTTTACATCACTCTTATTTATTGGGGACTTAAAGCCAACTCATCCGATCCTGTATTTCTAAAACAGCTTAGGAATACCAATATGGGAAACCTCATCGTATGGTCCTTTTGGTGGCCGGCAATTGTATTCCTGGCCATATTTTTTGGTCGTGTTTGGTGCATGGTTTGCCCTGTTGAAATAATAACTTCATTTTTTGCCCGTATCGGACTGAAGCGGCAGCGCCCCGGCTGGATATTGTCAGGCTGGGGAATTACAGTATTTTATGTCCTTATACTTTTTGTTGGAATACAAGGATTTGCCATCCACCGCAATCCATTTTATATGGCGCTATATTTACTTGCCATTGCCGGTGTTTCCATCATTTCAGGCCTAATTTTTGAGAAAAATACTTTTTGCCGGTACCTGTGTCCGGTTGGCTATATGCTGGGATTATACTCACGCTTATCTTTTTTGGGATGGCGTGTGAAATCAGCCAGTGTCTGCGAATCCTGTACGGACAAATCATGCATACATAAAAACTACCGTTACAATCTGAATGCAAAAAGTTGTGGTGTCGACCTTTACCCTGCCACTATTCAGGATAACTCAGCATGTATAATGTGCGCCGGTTGTACTAAAACCTGCAATACATACCAGTCAACGCCTAATGCTGAGCGACCGAATCCGGGATTGCATTACATTGGTTTTGCAAGCGATTTGTTTACAATCAGACCCTTAAAATGGGCCGAAATGTTTTTTGTGTTTATTGTTTCAGGGTTTGTTATTTCTGAGATTGGGTCGGAATGGCCGGTAACAAATACACTTCTAAACTACCTGCCCGATTATTTTTGCCAGCTACTCAACATTAATCACCCCGTTTTAACAGGGATGATAAGTTCCATCATACTGTTTATAATTTTTCCGGCAGTTTTTTGGATTTTACCTTACCTGGTGGCATGGGTAACAAGGACAACCCTGACATTCAGAGATTACCTGCTTTTTTATGGAAGCGTTTTTATTCCTGTTATCGCTGCGGCTCATTTGGACAAAGCAATTCTTAAAACTACCTCCAGGCTTCCATATTTTAAATATGCGTTTAATGACCTGGCAGGGAAAAACACGGCACAGCAATTACTTGACGGCTCAATAGTGCTCGGCAAGAACCCACAATGGTTAACCCTGACAGTTTCTGTTTTACTTCCACTGATAATGTTATCCGGCATATTCCTGAGTTATAAAATGGTAAAGAAAATAAATAAAAAACTCAATCCTGTAACTGATACGATCCATTTATATAGCATACCGGCAATGTATGGAGCTGTCTTTCTCATTATAATTATCAGTTGGCGCTGGTTAACCTGATAATTTCCGAAACTCACCCTGATTGTTTTTAATAAGTGGCAGATAAAAAATAAAAAACAAATGTTAATTAACAGAAAACCAAATCAATACCATATAAACAAAACAAATTCAATCAATCATTTATTCACCTAACACAAAAACTAAAAATGAAAAATTCAAAACTTCTATTAGCAGGGTCCTTTATAGTGGCCGCAATGCTGTTTACTTCAAGCTGTAAAAAAGATGAACCCAAAGATCCCGGAACAAGTACATCAGAGCTTCTTGCGAAGAAAGTAACCACTGCTCCGACCATAGATGGAACCGTTGATGCATCGTGGGCTGATTGCCAAACACTAACCGGCACAGCAACTGTTCCTAATCTTGCCAATGATTTTAAATGGTTTGTTGGCGAAGCATATTCTTTTAAAATGCGTTCCATGTACGACGCAACAAACATCTATTTCCTGATTGAATATGCCGATCCTACAAAAAGCGTCGATCGTCAGTCATGGTATTTTGATACTGCCACAAAATTGTGGAAACAACATAACAAAAAACCAACGACAGCAACTGATAAATATTATGAAGACAAATTTGCTTTCCTTTGGCCAACTGCCTCTACTCCTGCCTCTTGGCAAAACACCACTTGTTACAATACCTGTCATGCTGTTCCGGCTGGAAAAGGTTTTGACACAGAAAATAAACATTTCACCAATTCGGCAAGTGAAGTTGTTGACCAATGGCACTATAAATTAGTAAGAACCGGTCCGGGCAACCAACTTGACGACCAGATGCAGATTTACATTGATCCGAATAATCCTCTTGCGGCCGGCCCTAATGGAGATCAGATGAAAGAAGGAGGAAGAAGTTCCGACCCAAAAACAGCAGGTGGAGTAGCTGACAACAAACAAACTCTTAATAACGGTATCGCAGATGTATCCGTTCCGAAGTATGTTATCCCTGGAAAAACAGGATACTCTGTTATTACTAAAGCGGAGATTGATGGTGGTACGGCAAAATTAATAACTGCTGTAAATGCCAATGGCGTTTTAACCTATGCTGGTGGTACAATTGATCCTACTGATGCAGGATACGTACCTGCAACAGGAGCCAAAAGATTCCCAAGCATTATATTTAATGGCGCTTTAGAAGGAAGCAGAGGCGATGTAATGACTTTTGCCAATCACATCGGATCAGGTTGGGTAATTGAGCTTAAAAGAGCACTTAAGACTACTGATTTAGTGAATGACATTCAGTATGACATTACAAAAGAGTATATGTTTGGATTTGCTATTTTTGAAAATGCTGCAGTTGCGCATGGCATAACACCAGGCTTAAAATTAAAATTTGAATAGTTTTTGTTTGATTAGGTTTATGGGAATAGGGTTTCTGGGGTATCAGAAATCCTATTTCTTTTTTATATGACCTGTTTTTATTTCTTGTTGCTGAATGAAAGAGATATATAGCTTTTTCGTGCAACAGCAATAGATTGATTCCTGGTAGAACACATCTAAAAAATACCGGTATGCAATTGATCAGATCACATACCGGTACTATAAATTTCCAGAGCCACTAATGGGACTCGAACCCACGACCTGCTCATTACGAATGAGCTGCTCTACCAACTGAGCTAAAGTGGCAAAAAAGCCTGCCTGTAAATTGCAAGCAGGCTGATTTAATGGTCGGGATGAGAGGATTCGAACCTCCGGCCTCTTCGTCCCGAACGAAGCACGCTACCAGGCTGCGCTACATCCCGATTTAAAAGCAAACCACATACCTATGGAAAATCACTTTCGAGGTGCAAAAGTATGAAAATATTGGTTTTGAAATGCCTGAATCTGAATTATTTTACCTGATATCGCTATTCCCAGTTATTTCAATAAATGATGTGCTGAAAGAAAAGATTGGTCAGATTCTGTTCCCGGACTGATTTCAAGAAATTTTCGCGCTTAACATGATAGTATTTGCAAGCAGTTGAGCTTGTAAGCAGAAAGCAGGTAGACCCTATTTCATACAACATTTCTTGTATTTCTTGCCACTGCCGCATGGGCATGGGTCGTTTCTTCCAATCTTTTCGGAAATGGCTTGTGTTAAAACGGGCTCTTTATAAAAGTGCTTATTTTTATCTTTCTGCTGATAACCATACCAGGTATTTATCACATGATCATATAAACCAATAATGTCGAATACTTCTCTTTTGTGGTCTCTTTTTGCCTGCCCGCTAAAATATTTTATAGCAGCATCATAGTCCCCATTTATGCCGAGCGTTACATATTCTTTATCATACAGGATTTTTATAAGCGGGAGCAATTCGGTCAGGTTGCAATCAATAACATCCCCAATTGTTAGACCTAAGAAATCAGAATCAATGAGATTATTATCTTCCGGAACATTTGAAAAATAGGTGAGCACATCGGTATAAACCGATAAAACTTCGTTTCGTTTTTCCGGATTATGCAATACCATTTGGCAAAGTGCTTCAGAGACAGCAGTTTTAGAATAGGTATCGACTCCGGGCAACAACAGAAATTGCTTTAGTGCTTCGGTATTTGTATAACCTAAACCATAAATACATTGCCAAAGGGTTGTAGTTTTATGATCACCAATCCAAAAATCGATAAAATCGTAATCGTATTCCAAAAATGAAAGAATTTTAGGTAAGCTTTCCACTGCATGTACTTCGGTAAGCAAGAACAGCGAATGCAGAACGAAAGTGTGTGTGTTTTCATTCCAGCCCATTTCCTCAAAATAAGAGTACCGGTTTACCGCATCCATAAGCATATTTTCAAGGTCTTCGATCAGCGAAATACGAGGCAGAGCAATTATTTCCTTTAAAATTGCGCGAGGTATATCCAGCTCATATTCGTACAAATGTTGAATTTCGGAATGATTAAACTGCGGAGCTTCGACAAGGGTTGTAACGGGCATTGTTTTATTGTTTATGATCGCGCGGATTTTCTCTTTTCCCTGTGTAAAAAAATTGCTGGTCTTTTGCATTCGCGCCAGGAAAATATACATTTCAGCCTGTTCAATAAACTCATAGTCGGGATTCAGCTTTTTTAGCTCGGCACACCTTTGCTCCGCCAATTCCAGGTCGCCGGTTGCTGCATAATACCTTATTACTACTAATAAAAAGTTTATAACCTCGCCAATATGAAACACCTTTCTTTCGGGGTACAGTTGACTTATCTCCAATGCAGATCCTAATATCTCAGGCACTTTTTCGAAGTCGGAATTTTGAATATAATTGTTTGCCTGGTTTATTCGCGCATAAACATATTCGGGATGTTGGGCAAGCATGCTGGTGTTTACTTCAACTGATTTTTGATAATCGCCGCGTGCGTTGTATGCCACCGACAGGTAGTTTTTGAGGATAGGCACGGCAGGGTACTGGTTAATAAGGCCTATAATGCGGTCGATTACTTTTGTGTTTTTTATGTTTTGAGCTTCCTCTGCCAGTAATATTAGCTGATGTTGCAAAGCCTCGGAGATGCCGTACTTTTTGTTTTGATAGTGTACTTCTTCAGTAATTATATACGTTGATTTTATGGACTTTTGAGTACTCATTGCTCATTTTGTTTTATAAAATTAATGTAGTAGATAAATTATTACCTTGTTTTAGGCACCTATTTCTTCCAAACACTGTATTAAACTTTTCATTCCTATTAAAAGAGTTCCTTTTGTATCCCAATCCATCGCTTTCAGATATTGCTGATTATCAAATTTATAATGTATAGTTGTAAAAAGAACTTTTTCTTTTAGTGTTTCTAAATCGGAGGCTGTCACAAATAGTCGTTCATCCTCATTCGTCTCATCCTCAAGGTATTTCAGAAGATCAACATTTCTTTTTAACATCGCTTCAAATCGCTGTTCAGTAAGTTTTATCTTTCTGATCTTTTTACGATCGCTAAAAAACTCCCATATCAAAAATATAATTGTTGACATTTCGTTAAATGTGTCGATGTCAATAAGGGATTGATATGCCACCAACAATTCCAGCATAAATGGCTGATATTCATACATCTCTTCAGCCGTTGTATTGAAATAACCAGAGTCGTTCATTTCAATACGTTTAAATATGGAATTTATTTTTTCAATATCAAGCTTGTCTTGTTCTGTAATATTCATTTTGGTTTAATTGGTTATTGTTCAAAGTGGATAATACTTTTGTAATGTGTGTGTTGCAAAAACACAGCTTCATATGCTGAAGTTTTTGCTCCCAGGTTACCAAGCCTTGTTTCGCGAAAATTTAGGAGGCGTATATCTTCGTGAAATTATTATTAAGTGAACCTCTCAAAATAACATCCTCAAATAAATGGCTGATTTATGAAAACCAAATTTTGAAGTACCGACCTTATAGAATTCCAGTTTTAGTTCGGGGAAGGTTTTATAAGCGTGGTGCATTTCGAGCCCCGTTTGCAGCGGGCAGGCATGCAGAAGTGAGTGCTGCTGCGAAGCAAGTCCTTTTATTCAATCTTTTCAAGCGAATGTCTTGTCCCGCAAAAACGGGATAAACTGTGGCGGGGCATAAACCTGACGTAGAACTACACAACTTTTAATCATGCAAAAGTTAGAATAAATACACTTTAAGCAGGAGTAAATTTGAGGAATTTATTTTGGATTATTTACTTACCTGGCACTATACATTTTTTCGTAGTATTTCAGGTAATTACCCGAAGTAACCTCATCCAGCCATTGCCCGTTATCCAGGTACCATGCAACTGTTTTTTCAAACCCGTCATTAAACTGCACTCCCGGCTGCCAGCCAAGAGTTTCATGTATTTTCGTGGCATCAATTGCATAGCGTAAATCATGCCCGGCGCGGTCCGTAACATAAGTGATCAGTTTTTCACTTTCGCCCTCAGGTCGGCCAAGGCGGCTATCCATAATGCGGCAGAGGGTTCTAACGATATCAATATTCTGGCGCTCGTTGTTGCCCCCGATGTTATAGGTTTCGCCATTGGCACCTTTCTGATAGATCAGGTCAATTGCTTTTACATGGTCTTCCACATAGAGCCAGTCGCGGACGTTGGTTCCCTGACCATACACCGGCAAAGGTTTGCCGTGCCAGATATTGTTAATAATAAGCGGGATCAGCTTTTCGGGAAACTGGTTAGGCCCGTAATTATTGGAGCAATTGGAAATTACTATCGGTAGCCCGTAGGTATGATGATAAGCCCTTACAAGATGATCGCTGCTGGCTTTGGAAGCTGAATAAGGGCTCCGGGGATCATAGGGAGTAGTTTCCTCAAACATTCCTTCTTCACCAAGCGAACCGTACACTTCGTCCGTCGACACATGATAAAAACGCTTGCCTTCGTATTCATCTTTCCAATGGAAACGGGCCGCATTAAGCAGGTTTACGGTTCCTACAATGTTGGTCATAATAAATTCCTTGGGGCTGGCGATGGAACGGTCCACATGCGATTCAGCTGCAAGGTGAATCACGCCGTCGAAGCGGTATCCGTCAAATAAAGCCATAATAAATTCTTCGTCCACGATATCACCTTTAACAAACTCATAGTTGGGCAAAGATTCAACATCGGTGAGATTTTCCAGATTGCCGGCATAGGTGAGATTATCAAGATTTACTATCAGGGTATCGGTATATTTTTTAACAAGCAGGCGCACCATGTGTGATCCTATAAATCCGGCTCCGCCTGTGACGAGAATTTTTTTCATACTATATCAGGTTTAATTGCAAAGTTCGAGGTTCAAAGTTACACTTTTGGGATATTGGGTTTTGGAATTTGGAATTTGGTTCTTGGAATTTTTAACCTTTTATGCCTACTGCTTACCAAGTGCCTTTTCCCATTCCCAGGCAGAAAGCATCATTTCATTTATATTTTTTTCAGCTTTCCAGCCTAATTCTTGATTAGCAAAACGGGTATCGGCCCATACTTTTTCAATATCACCCGGTCGGCGCGGAACAATTTTATAGTTTAGCTTTTCACCGGAAACTTTTTCAAAAGCATTTATAACATCCAATACTGAATACCCGGTTCCTGTTCCCAGATTGAATACTTCCAGGTCAAGTTTACATTTATTGTCAAGCATCCGTTCCACAGCAATTACATGCGCCCTGGCCAGATCCACCACGTGAATATAGTCGCGGACAGCAGTGCCATCGGCCGTATCATAATCATTACCAAATACGCTCAGGCATTCGCGCTTGCCGATTGCGGTCTGGGTGATAAACGGAACCAGGTTGCTGGGAACACCCAGAGGCAATTCTCCTATTAACGCTGTGTGGTGTGCCCCAATCGGATTGAAATACCGCAGGGCAATTGCCTTTATCGGGTGGGCCAGGGTTGTAAATCTCAGAATATCTTCACACATCTGCTTCGTATTGCCATACGACGACCAGGCAGGTTTCATGGGTGCCTTTTCAGTAACGGGTAACTCATCGGGTTGGCCGTAAACCGTGCACGACGAAGAAAAAACAATATTTTTTATCCCGGTAGTTTTCATCCCCTCCAGGATATTGATAAGCGAAAGAAGGTTGTTCCGGTAATAATCGAGCGGCTTTTGCATGGATTCGCCAACCGCCTTGAAAGCGGCAAAATGGATTATGCCCGCTATATCCGTATGACGCTGAAAAAAATCTGCCGTTAATGCACTATCAGCAAGATCGAACTGCTCATATTCAGGCAATATTCCAGTAATCTTTGCAATATTACCTAGAACAAGAATTGACGAGTTCGACAGGTTATCAACAATAACAACCTCATAGCCATGCTGTTGCAATTCAACAACAGTATGTGACCCGATATACCCGGCACCTCCGGTAACTAAAATCTTTTGTTTCTGCATTTATCCAAGCGGATTTAAACATCAATAATATTCTGCATATGAAGATATGAAAGCAATTGATCACTCCTCATTTAATTGTACAAAGGTATTGAAATATTGCGATCTTACAGGAAGTGAAAAGTTTTAGCCTGCCGCACTGGTAACTATTGAAAAGTAATTTGACATGAGTACCTTTGCGCAATAAATTCTGATCACTTTATCATGAGTTGAAACATTTGTACATTTACAGCGTATATAGATGTATAAACTGAAAAATAGAATTATTAAACCCATTTATCAATGAAAATTGCTATTGTAGGAAGCGGATATGTCGGCCTGGTTACAGGAACCTGTTTTGCCGAAGTTGGTATCGATGTAATGTGCGTGGATATTGACAGTAAGAAAATTGAAAACCTTAAAAACGGGATTATTCCTATTTATGAACCGGGTCTCGAAGAAATGGTTCACAGGAACATGAGTAAAGGGAGGCTGCAGTTTACAACCAGTTTAGCCGAAGCACTCCAGGATTGCGAAGTATTGTTCAGCGCCGTTGGAACTCCTCCCGGGGGCGACGGTAGTGCCGATCTGCAATACGTGTTAAGCGTTGCACGCGAATGCGGAAAACACATGAAAAACTACCTGCTGGTTGTTACCAAAAGTACTGTGCCGGTTGGTACTTCACTCAAAGTTAAAGCTGCAATAAAGGAGGAGCTTGATAAAAGAGGCTTGGATATTCCTTTCGATGTGGCATCCAATCCCGAATTCCTGAAAGAAGGTGCTGCAATTGATGATTTTCTGAAACCTGACCGGATTGTTGTCGGTCTTGATTCGGACCGTGCCGAGGATCTGATGAAGAGTCTCTATAAACCCTTTACGCTGAATGGGCATCCAATCATTTTCATGGATATTATTTCGGCCGAAATGACCAAATATGCCGCTAACTCGATGCTGGCTACAAAAATCAGCTTTATGAATGATATGGCTAATCTCTGTGAAATTGTAGGTGCCGATATCAACATGGTTCGAAAAGGCATTGGTTCCGACTCCCGGATCGGGAATAAATTTATTTATCCCGGAATTGGGTATGGCGGTTCCTGCTTCCCGAAAGATGTGAAAGCCCTGATAAGCACTGCCGACGAATTTAAATATGATCTTAAGGTTCTTAAAGCAGTTGAAGCAGTAAATCACGACCAGAAAGCAGTGCTTTTCAACAAGGTTATGAAACACTTTAAAGGCGATATTAAAGGCAAAACCATTGCCATATGGGGATTATCGTTCAAACCACAGACCGACGACATGCGCGAAGCACCCTCCCTTGTAATTATTGAAAAACTCCTTGAAGCCGGCGCAAAAGTAAAAGCTTATGATCCTGTTGCCATGAACGAGGCAAAACATTCGCTTGGCGACAGCATAACCTATTCAGATGAACAGTACGAAGCACTCATCGATGCCGATTGCCTGCTGCTTGTAACCGAATGGCCCGAATTTAAATTCCCGAACTTCAAGATAATGCGCAAATTGCTGAATGAGCCTGTACTTTTTGACGGACGAAATATTTATGACGCGGCCGAGATGAAACGGAACGAGTTTACGTATTTCTGTATCGGTATAGATACAACGAAATAAGGATTTAGGAGCTGGGGATTAAGATTTAGGGGTGAAATCAACCCCGGTCATTCGTCCCTGACCCCTAAAACCTAACCCTTAACTCCTTAAAAAAATGATTAGAAAAAAAATATTGGTTACCGGCGGGGCCGGATTTGTAGGATCGCAGTTGTGCGAGCGTCTTCTGAACGATGGCCACGAAGTGGTTTGCCTGGACAACTATTTTACCGGTCAGAAAGCAAACATCGTGCACCTGATGGATAATCCATACTTTGAAGTGATACGGCATGATGTTACTATGCCCTTTTTTATCGAAGTGGATGAAATCTATAACCTGGCTTGCCCTGCATCTCCCATCCACTACCAGTATAATGCCATTAAAACCATGAAGACTTCCGTTATGGGAGCCATCAATATGCTTGGACTGGCGAAACGGATAAAGGCAAAAATTCTCCAGGCATCCACCAGCGAAGTGTATGGTGATCCGCAGGTTCATCCCCAGGTGGAAACATATTGGGGGCATGTAAATCCGATTGGCGAAAGATCATGCTACGATGAAGGAAAAAGGTCGGCTGAAACATTGTTTGTTAATTATCACAAGCAAAATAATGTCAGGATAAAGATCATACGAATTTTCAACACCTATGGCCCTAAAATGCATCCGAACGACGGCAGAGTGGTTTCCAATTTCATTATGCAAGCCTTAAAGAATGAGAATATCACTATTTATGGCGACGGTCTTCAGACACGCAGCTTTCAGTATGTAGACGACCTGATTGAAGGCATGATCCGAATGATGGCTACGCGCGAAGATTTTACCGGCCCCGTGAATATTGGCAATCCGAATGAATTTACCATTCTCGAACTGGCAAACAAGGTCATTGAGCTTACCGATTCCAGATCTAAAATTATCCGCATGCCGCTTCCGGCCGACGACCCTATGCAACGCCAGCCAAACATTGACCTCGCAAAAAAGGAACTGAACTGGGAACCCAAAATTCAGCTCGAAGAAGGCCTGAAAAAGACCATTGCATACTTTGATGCGTTGATAAAATCTTAGACTCAAATCCCTGTTATGAAAATACTGATCACCGGATCAAACGGACAACTTGGGAATGAAATTAAGGAACTGGCTTCTGCTTATTCTCATTATGAATTCCTTTATACGGATGTGAACGAGCTTGACATTACCAATACGACCGACGTAAACCAGTATTTTCAATTCCACAATCCCGATGTAATCATCAATTGTGCGGCTTACACTGCAGTGGATAAAGCTGAATCGGATGAAGAAACAGCTTTTCTTGTCAATGCAGAAGCATCAGGCATACTGGCCCGTGCAGCAGCTGATACCAGCGCTTTTATGGTACATATTTCAACTGATTATGTATACGATGGCAGGAATTTCCAACCTTATGTGGAAACTGATGGTGTAAATCCTGTTTCGGTGTATGGAAAGAGCAAGCTGGCCGGAGAAAAGGCAGTACAGGAGTCAGGCGGAAAAGCTGTTATTATCAGGACCTCGTGGCTGTATTCGGCTTTTGGCAATAACTTTGTTAAAACCATGATTAAATACGGCAAAGAACGTGATTCGCTGAACGTGGTTTTTGATCAGACCGGTACGCCCACTTATGCGCACGATCTTGCAAAAATAATTCTTGATATTTTACCTTTGGCAATGACAGCCGAAGACATAGATATTTATCATTTTTCGAATGAAGGAGTCGCCAGCTGGTACGATTTTGCAATTGCTGTACATCAGTTTGCCGGCATCACCTGCCAGGTAAATCCTATCCCTGCCAAAGATTACCCATTGCCTGCCGAAAGGCCGTTTTACAATGTCCTCGATAAATCAAAAATCAAAAAGAAATTCCCGGTCGTAATTCCTTACTGGAGAGACAGTGTTAAGGAATGCATTGAGAGATTAAACAAAGCTCAGGATGAACTATAAACATGAAGGATTTTTTACTTTTGGGTGACAATTTATATCCCATAAAGGCACAAAGTACACAAAGAAAATAAACTCTGAAATCCGGACTAAAATTTTGGGGCTTTGTGCCTTTGTGGGAAATATAAACCATCAACCATGACAGAAAACGAACTTGCTACAGTTGCTGTTGACATTTGCTACAAATTGCATACAACTCTTGGACCCGGTTTGCTTGAGAGTGTTTATGAATCAGCTTTTGCATATGAATTAGATAAAAAAGGAATTGCATATACACGACAACAGGGTATTATCACCAGATATGAAGAAGTGGTTTTAGACCTGGGCTTCAGGGCTGATCTGATAATGGAAAATAAATTAATAATTGAAATTAAATCAGTTGAACATCTTGAAAAAGTTCATCATAAAACTGTACTCACCTATCTGAAACTGACAAATATTAAGCTGGCAATACTTGTAAACTTTAATGTCAACCTTATCAAAGAAGGTATTCACAGGAAAATAATGGGAGAATTGCTTTAATTTAACATGGTGAACATTATTACAAGATAAATTTCTCCCACAAAGCCGCAAAGTACACAAAGAAAATAAACAGTTGATTTTAAGTTGCTTTTGTTTAATGACAACCCCGCACAAAACTTTTTGATCTCTTTGCCTTTGTTGGATAATCTGTTTCCCACAAAGCCGCAAAGTACACAAAGAAAATAAACAGTAGATTTTAAGTTGCTTTTGTTTAATGACAACCCCGGCAAAACTTTGTGATCTTTGTGCCTTTGTAGGATAATCTGTTTCCCACAAAGCCGCAAAGTACACAAAGAAAATAAACAGTTGATTTTAAGTTGTTTTAGTTTATTGACAACCCCGCACAAAACTTAGTGATCTTTGTGCCTTTGTGGGATAATCTGTTTCCCACAAAACCACAAGGCACACAAGGAAAATGAAATTAAGAATCCGGAGAAAACTTAGTGATCTTTATTCCATTATTTTTCCATTGCCAAAGTTTTCAGCTCTTTTGGCATTTTTTCGATCGCATACCTCAACGCTGTTCGTGGCATCGTTTTTTTATGCTTCATAACATAATCAAATATCTCTTGCTGATGCGACTGGCTTGCCACTTTAAGCATCCAGCCGTACCCTTTTTGCACCAGGTCGTCTTGGTCCAAAAGTAATGTATCAGCAATTTCAAGGATATCGCCCAGAAATTTTCCTTTTCGCGCCGGAATAATCAAACTTACAGCTGATGCCCGGCGCATCCACCTGTTTCCTGATCTCGCAAATGTTTTTAATGTGGATATGTGTTCGGGAAACATTTCGATAAATCCGCCAATGGTGTGATTGCATAGCGTATCGCACGACGCCCAGTTGTTTACATAGGAATCTACCCATTTTTCAAATATCTTGATATCCCCCGGTTCTAACTTTTTGTGTATATAAAAGGACCAGTTACAGGCAATAAAAGATTCCTCAATATATCCCGATTGCCAGAGCAGATCACATAAATGAAATATTTCATCTTTCGTTTTGCCCCTGACAGTTTTATAATATTCCTTGCTTATTTTGCTCACAATATCCGTTTTTACTCCATAAAGCTTAATTTGCTTTTTGAAAAAACGGCTGCTGCTTTCCCGGGTTTTAAAATCACTGTTATTTTCAAGCTCCCGCCGAAGTGCTCCAATAACATCTTCCATAAACTTTACGGTTTTTAAGGTTTTTTTATCAACGGCATCAGGATTATTCAGTAGAACAGCCCACCTTGCAATCCTTACTGATTTCAGAAGAAATTTTGTTTATTTAAACAATTCAAACATTTTTTCTCCTTTACCAAATTCCCTATCAAGATGCAGCAGCTCCGAAATTGTGGCATTGATGTCGATTAATTCCCTTTTGCGGTCTGTTATAACACCTTTTTTAAAATCTGGCCCGAATGCATAAAGGTTAATATGCCTGCACCCTGCGCAACCGTCGCCGTGAGAGGCAAAACCGCCGGAAATACTATCCAGGTGCCTGCCATGATCATTTGTTATAAATAAGGTTGTTTTCCCCCTGTAATATGGATTTTCCTGTATATAACTCCAAATCCGGTAAGCGTATTCGTCAGAATTCCTGATCCCGGCAATATACTTTTCCCAGCTACCCGAGTGAGCTGAATAATCCGGTTCTCTGAAATTAACCAGGGTAAGTTTGGGATGGTGTGCCGACAATACCTGCGTCAATGCGTTAAGCGTTAAACTATCTTCCCTGTATCCGCTTCCCAATCCATTGATTCCACAATCAGTAAAAGGTTCATATTGGTCTTTATACCCGGCATACTGACAGTTTTTTAAAACTTCCAGTTTATCTTTGCTCGCAACTATCCAGGTAAGTTCTTTATTGTTAGTATCTTTTACATTCAGTAACTGAAAGAACGAAGGGAATAGAGGCAATTCCTTGCCTGAGTTCTCAATTTCCTGGTAAAATCCTGTTGTAATGGCGGTGTGCCCGGCAGCTGTATAAGTAGGACCGTTATTATAAAATTGGGTATAAATGACTCCTGATTTTGATATTCCCGATAAGCGCGGGATATTCTGACGACTCGAATCTCCCCAGGTTTCGGAATACCTTGCTCCGTCAATTACAATAACAATAACATTTTCAGTAATATATTCCGGCTTGTGAAGTTCTTTTCTGCACGAAAAAGCACCTACTATAAACAAAAGAATAACAATTGATATTTTAACTGCTGTTCTCATAAATTCTGAAAATAAGTATTTGTAGTTACCTGAAAGCAGGGAAATGAATCTGCGGGCTCACCCATGCAAGTCATGCCAAAAATACAAATTACTATCAAACGGAGGGCCGTTAATTCAACCTGCAAGTGTAATTAAAGAAGGTTCTGTTTAACAATATTGTGGAGAAGGGGAAATTCAGGGATAAATAGAAATCATTGCTCCATATTCCGGGTTCCGATGGCTGGCATATTATCAAATACAAATCATATAAAATTTCCAGCTACAAAACCAGTTACTTTGACAGGCCTGGCGCGGATGAAAATGCAATTTTTAAAAATTCAATATATTGGCAAAGGATTTCCTGAACGAAACGAATGAGTTAGTAGCAGTTATTTTTTTTGCAGGATTCAGTTTTTCAGTGAATATACTGTATAATACATGAGGCAGGTTTTCGGATATTACACTGTCTTTTGAAATAAGGGTAATTGATTTTTTCTGAAATCTTTGGTTAACGTGAAATGCAGATTCTTCAGCAGTTAATATTATAATCCTGATTTCGGGCCGCGAAATACTGATATTTTTGATAACATCCACTCCATTTATAAAACACTGGCTTTCATCAATGATTATAACATCCGGACCGCCATTCCTGTTAACCTGGTGTACGCATTCAATGCCTGTTTCAACACATCTGACAGAGTTAAAACCTGCCCTTTGCAACATCCCCATTAAGGCTGTAACATAAAACCGGTTATTGTCAACAATTAGAATAAACATAAAAATATACTTTCCTTTAAAGTTGCAAATGTTGTACCACATAAATATAACATTGATATACAGCTAATTGTAGTTTATTCATAAGAAATGGTTGTTTCATAATGAGATTATTGTATCAATTTGGATAAGTATTACTACATTTGAAATCAAATTAAAGCAAGTTGTCATCCCGATGCGAAAACCACTTTTGAGTGGGTTTTTGTAAATTCAGGGTGGGTTTAGAACTTAATTGATCCGAAAAATCGAAAAACAATAATCCGGAATGAGTACTTCGTTAATATTTGTTGTTGAAGATGACGCCTGGTATGCTGATCTGCTGGAGTATAATCTGAAATTAAATCCCGATTATGCAGTCGAGAAGTATTCCAATGCTGAAGATTGTTTTAAAAATCTTTACAAACAACCTATGGCAATAACCCTCGATTTTTCGTTACCAGGGTGCACCGGCGGGGAAGCATATGCCAAAATAAAGAAAAGTAATCCTTCCATTCCAGTGATCATGATATCGGGGCAGGAAGACATAACCACAGCCATTGATCTGCTAAAAGAAGGCGCTTACGACTACATCGTAAAAAATGATGATGCCCCGAAACGGTTGTGGAGAGCATTGGCTAATATCCAGGAAAATGCTGACCTCCGAAAGGAGAACACAGCACTGAAGGAAGCCGTTACGGAAAAATATGCATTCTCAAACCTGATTATTGGCCAGTGCCAGCCATTAAAATCGGTTTTTGCACTCATGCAGAAAGCACTGAATAACAACATCAGTGTTTCGGTATATGGTGAAACAGGAACCGGTAAGGATTTGATAGCAAAAGCATTGCATTTTAACTCAGTGAGGAGCAAGTATCCTTTTGTTGCAATAAACGTAAGTGCCATACCCTCCGAATTAATTGAAAGCGAACTCTTTGGCCACGAAAAAGGCTCGTTCACCGGAGCGTTGAATCAACGGATAGGTAAGTTCGAAGAAGCCAACAAAGGAACCCTCTTTCTCGATGAAATTTCGGAGATGGATATGAACATGCAAAGCAAGTTGCTGAGGGTATTACAGGAACGTGAGATCATAAGGGTTGGTTCCAACAAGGAAGTGAAAATTGATGTACGGATTATTACCGCATCCAATAAAGACCTCGCTGCTTTAGTTAAAGAGGGAAGTTTCCGGATGGATTTATATTACAGGCTTATGGGGCTACCAATCAGTCTTCCGCCGCTGCGCGAAAGAGGTAGCGACATATTATTGCTGGCCGATCACTTTGTAAAATTGTTCTGCAAAGGAAATAAGATGTCCTTAAAAACGATTTCACCTCCGGCGCAGAAGAAAATACTTACCTATAGGTTTCCGGGGAACATCAGGGAACTGAAATCGATCATCGAACTGGCAGTAATACTGTCCGAGGGTGATACAATTATACCCGATGATGTTCAGATTCAGTCGGCACAGGAGGACGACAATATATTCGAAATGGAACTTACCATGGAAGAGTATAACGTGAAGATATTAAAGCACTTCTTAAAATTATACAACAAAAATGCCATCCTGGTTGCTAACAAGTTGGATATCAGCCGTGCAACTGTTTACCGTATGATCAGCAAATACAATCTGTAAACCAGGTTTTAACAATTCGAAACCGGGAAAAGAGGACATTTCGTCTTAAAGAAATAGCAGGCTGATATTTCTTTCAAAATCACTATTACTTTTTAATGCGTTGAACATTAATGAATGTGGGAAACTCTATTCATCCACTACACTCATTCTTGTATTTTGATGGAACGGAAATTATTTCGATGATCATCACTGAATATAAGGATATTACTCATTAAGCTCGCTTATGGAACGCAATAGCAATTTAGATGGTCTCCTGCTTGAGTTGGCAGTTTCAATTGGTGTAAATACCGGCTGTGATCTGCTCAAGTTTACAATACCTCTTTTTGTCGAAAAACTAAATTGTTCAGGAGCTGCGGTTTTCAGGTGCAATTATCAGTCCGATTTGGCTGTTTCTGTTTGTGGACTGAGTAAGAATGAGCATGAATTTTTAGAAACGAAAGCCGGTGAAATATACAGAGAATCGTTTGTTCACACTCATTTCAACCTTGTAAAAGGGCAATCCAATGAGTACCATGTCTTATTACTATCCGACTTTGGCTTCATAGCACTTTGCTTTCGCGAAACACCCGGTGCCGGTTTTATTCAGAAACTGCTGCCTGTAATCAATCATCTGGCAAAAGCCTGCCAGGTATCCGAAAAACTTAACAGCCTCTGTTCCGAAAATGAAGCGCATTGCCAGGAAAAAAGCCTGCTGAATGCCGTTATTCAGAATATTCCTGATCCGGTTTATGTGAAGGATCTCGAAGGCAGGAAAATAATACTCAACATGGCGGAGGCCGAACTGCTGGGCAAATCGACGATAGAAGAAGTTATTGGCAAAAAAGATTCGGATTTTTATCCCGAAGCAATTGCTTCGAAAACGGAAGAAGAAGATCACCTGATTATCGAAACAGGTAAACCCTTTATTCACAGGGACGGAATTCTCACCATGCAAAGTGGCAGGGAAATGTGGGTGCAGGGCACAAAAATTCCCCATTTTGATCAAAACGGAAAAGTATCCGGCATAATAGGGATAAGTCATGATATTTCGGAATACAAAAAAATAGAAAATGAGGTAAGGGTTGTTGCGGAAAAATACCAGGCAATCTTTAATTCATTTGTCGACTTATATTACAGGGCTGATCTGAATGGTACTATCCTCGAGCTTTCACCATCGGTTTATCAACTCTCGGGATATAAACCTGAGGAACTTGTCGGCAGATCTGTTACACAGGTTTATGCAAATATTGAAGAACGCAACCGGATGATCAAAATCCTGGTTAAAAAAGGGTATGTCAACGATTTTGAAAACCTGTTGATTCATAAAAACGGTGAACATATCCCTGTGTCGATCACCTGTCATCTGGTTAAGAACTCAGAGGACGAAAAGAGCTATATAGAAGGAACGATCCGTAATATTTCGGAGCGGAAAGAGAGTGAAGAAAAACTGAACAGGCTTCTCTCCCTTCAAAACCTTCTTACGCACTTCGCGACTGAATTTATTAACATACCGGTTGAAAGCAGCAACGAAGCGATTGACAGATTACTCTCCGTTATTGGCGGCGGAAACGAAATTGACCATGTTTTCGTATTCGAATACGATTTTGCACAAAACACCATGTCGAATACACACGAATGGTGTGCCGGGGATATAACACCTCTCTTCGATAACCTTCAGCAAATTCCAAACAAGCTTTTACCCTCCTGGGTCGAAGCACATCAAAAAGGGGAAATACTTGTTATTCCTGATGTGAAAAAACTCGACATCAACGACCCGCAATATATTATACTGGGAACCCAGGATATAAGATCATTTGTATCCGTCCCGATTCATGTAAATGACGAGTGTATTGGATTTGCTTGCTTTGGTTCGGTTAGTAAAGTAAAAGAATGGAGCCCCGATGAAATCATTTTTCTTAAGATAATGGCCGACCTGGTTAGCAATGTAACAAACCGGAAAAGAAAAGATGAAGCCCTCCGTAACCGGGAAGCATCATTGAAAGCCATTTTTAACAATGTTCCTTTTCAGATGTGGCTGAAGGATGTTGATAGCAACTACCTGTCTGTTAATAAGCCCTTTATAGATTATTTCAGCATAAACTCCGAATCTGAAATAATAGGAAAAAATGCACTCGACATTTGGGAAGATGATGTTGCCCTGCACTTTATAGAGCAGGACAAACTGGTAATGGAAAAACGCGAACTAATCAGTACAGAAGAGCTTGTGGAATTTAAAAACAAATCAGTTTGGTTCGAAATATTCCGTGCGCCTATTATCGATCAGTACGGCCAGTTGTTAGGAACTACCGGTATTGCCAGGGATATAACAAGCAGAAAAATGGCAGATAAAGCTTTGCAACTGGCTGTAAAAAAAGCCGAATCGGCTACCCGGGCTAAAAGCATGTTCCTGGCCATTATGAGCCATGAGATCAGAAATCCGCTTAACGCAGTTGTCGGTATGGTACGTATGTTGCACGAAGCAGGTAATAACGGACAAAACAGCACGCTTATTGAGAACATAAAAACCTCGTCCGATCATCTGCTCATGATCATAAACGATGTACTCGATTTTTCAAAAATTGAATCCGGGGACATGGTGCTTGAGAAAGCAAGTTTTGATATTCATGATGTAGTTAAAAGAGTTTTCAACTCAAATGCATTTATTGCAAAAGAGAAACAACTCGATCTGCGGTATTATGTGGATAATAGAATCGGACATTCGCAAATAGGAGATCCCTTAAGGCTTCAGCAGGTGCTTGGTAACCTGGTAAGCAATGCCTTAAAGTTTACACCCTATGGTAAAATCGAAATCCGCTGCGAACTGGAATCTCAATCCGGAAACGACCTCAAAATCCGCTTTGAAGTGGTAGACACAGGAATAGGGATAGATTCGCTTCAGCAGGAAACAATATTTGAGAGCTTTAAGCAGGAAAATGATACAATAAGCAGAACGCACGGAGGCTCAGGCCTGGGCCTGGCCATTAGCAAGCAAATTGTCGAATTAATGGGTGGCAAACTCAGTGTGAGGAGTGAAAAGAATGAAGGGAGTAAATTTTATTTTACCGTTACCATTCAGAACGACGAAAATGGAACAATGCTTCATCCGCCTAAAAAAGAAAACCCGGTTGAAGATTCTCTCAACGGCTATTCTGTCCTACTGGTTGAAGACAACAAACTTAACCAGATACTTGCTACCACCTTGCTTACCAAATGGGGAGCAAGAGTAGTTGTGGCCTGCGACGGGCAACAGGCAATTGATACTGTTACAACAGATTCGTTTGATATCATTCTTATGGATATCCAGATGCCTGTAATGGATGGCATGACAGCCAGTTTGCTGATGCGGGAGAAATTCCAGGTAAAAACTCCCATATTGGCCCTTTCAGCCAATGTTATCAAAGGTATTACTGAAAGATGTATGGAAGCCGGCATGCAGGGATATATCTCAAAACCGTTTGACCCCAATGATCTTTATAACAAAATTATTCAGCATGCACAAAAGAGTGTAAATCCAATTGACAACCAGGATGAACCAGATCCGGATATAGTTGTGGTTGATATTTCGAGACTCGAAAAGATGATTGGATCCGACCCGGTTCAATTGCACATCATGATTAATAAATTTCTGGAAATTACCCCTGCTTATCTCGACGAGTTAAATGATGCGGATAAAAAAATGAGCCTTGAAGCCATATTTGCGACTTCGCACAAAATTAAATCAAGTATCGACCTTGTTTCATCGCAGGTTTTGCGGGATCTGATCCTGAATATTAACCAGGCCAGTAGATCCGACGGCGATATTCAAGCGGTAAGAGCGCTTATCCGTAAATTCAACAGGTATTACAGGTTACTTGAGGTTCAGCTCCGGCAGGAAATCAGTACTATAAGAATGTTCAAAAAAGTAAGTTGACAGGATTTGAAGCCGTTCTTTTAATGAAAGGCTAATGCTGGCTGACATGAAACAATGCTTGTTGAGTTTAATACCAATTGTTATCAACAATTGAAGCAGAAGTTACTGATCCATAGGCTCTGCAAATATTAATACTATTAGCTTATTGTTCTTTTATCCACATAATAAAATATGTTTATAAAAGATCCATCAGTAAAATGGCATTTTAAAAGCAATTACTATATTTACTCCGATTTGCTGCAACCACTAAACGGAACCAGATTGTCAATAAAAGTGAACTGAATTTTGCTTTTGTTAAACGGCTGGATCAATTTACAACAAACCTTGCTGGTAAATTGCCGGAAACCCCGGCTGGAATTGGATATTAATTTTATTCCACATTAATTAATCTAAAGATTATAAGTTACCCGCTGACTTGTTATGGGAAAAACATACAATTCATTTCCATTCTCTTGTAAAGCCTCCTCGTCTGTGAGTTTTTTATTTCTACTCGAAGCAAAACAAACTTTCCTTAGAACAGTATTTTTGCCTGGTAAAGTGATTGCGCCTTTGCTGGTACTATTAATGCTGGGATCAAATGCCAGGGCAACAATTTATTATACATGGGCTGATGGCGATCCAACCAGGACTAATTCATGGTGGACCGGAACAAATGGATCCGGATTTCATCCATGGCGATTTAATAGTGCATCTGATGTTTTTATTATTCAGAATAATAATTCAATGAGTACCAATAAAAAATGGACAGTTGCCGGTTCTGTTATTATAAATTCAGGTTGTACACTAGCTGTTTCCAAGGGGAATATGGTTTTCGGATCATTGAATATCAATAGTAATGGCACTGTTATTATGAATGGTTCTTTAAGTGTTGGTGGTGCAACAAATATAACAGGCTCTATAGCCTTTGGCTCTTCAAACGGAGGATCGCAATCCATGGTATTTACCGGTCCGGTTAGTCTTAATAGCGGTGCAGCCTGGACCGAACCTGCAACTGGAAACGGTGCTAACAACACATATAGTTACAGCAATAACTTTACGAACAACGCTGCCACTTTTAAAGCTTTTGGAACAGGAGTACATTCCTTTTCAGGAACAGGTATGACCATGAGCGGGACTACTGTAACTGATATACCATATGTTTCCATTACCGAAACAAGAACAAATTCAGGAATTCTTACTGTATCAGCATCACTCGTCGGAAATGGCACGCTTACAAATTCGTCGACAGGAATTTTAAATTACGGGGGTTCTGGTGCAATAGTGCCAACTCTCAACGCCTCAGCTGCCGGCAATACTGTTAGTTACTTCGGATCAGCCCAAACAGCTAAAGTAACAACGTACTATAATCTTATCCTTTCGGGTTCAGGCACAAAAACATTTGCTACAACACCAACTGTAAATAGCACTCTTTCACTTGAAGGAACTGCATCAGTTGTTGTTTCAACCGGGGTTGTTACTTATGGAGCAGCTGCAACACTGCAATACAATAAAACAGGCGTATATACAGCTACAACTGAAGAGTGGATTTCCCCGTTTACTGCTACAGGAGGAATTATTATTACCAATACAGGAACGATTACAGCACCTGCAGGAAGAACAACAGGAAACGGAAGTTCAATAAACCTGCAAAGCGGGATTTTAACTGCCGGAACTAATGTTTCCATGGCCTCAACATCTGCCATCAATCGAAGCGAAGGCAGCATGACCGGTACTCTGCAAGGAACGGGTTTATATAATGTTAATTATTTCGGAAATTCAAAAACTGCCGGTTCTGAATTGTCTGGCACCGGTTTGTATGACCTGACAATCCATTTAAGTGCCGCTGCCAATACGCTTACAAGTTCAGTTACTGCATTTACAGTTGGTAATAATCTAACTGTTACCCGTGGTAATTTATTATTTCAGGCCACCAATGCAAACTATACAGTAAATAATGATTTAATTGTATTCACAAATGGAACTCTGACCCACAGCGTTTATTGGGACGGAACATCCAAACTTCTCAGGGTAAATGGGAATATTGCCATTGATGGAAAGTTTGCCTATACCGTTCGTTCGCATATACAAATGGGTGGGGTAAATAAAACCATACGAACAGGACCTGCACCTTCTGCACTTAGCATATTAACCCTGGTTCATACAAGCGGAACTATTACTGCCAGCGGGCTGGTAAATGTTGATGATAACTTTTGGGCATCGTTTAATACCGCGGGAGGCACTTTCGCAACTTCCACAAATACTGTTTATGCAAAAAGTGCATTGTTAAATGCAGGCGGATCTGTAAATATTAATGGCGGGGTTCTGAATGTTACCGGCGGGCTATATGTTGGATTTCAGGGACTGAATGGGTCTGCTACTTTAAGTTCAGGTACACTGAACAGCGATTTTATTTCTGTTGGAGACGGAACACGCACAGGCACTTTCACGCAAACAGGAGGAACTGCTAATATTACAGGAAACCTTACCATAAATCCATCCTGCTCCTATGTATGCTCTAATTCGCCTGTAATCAATATAAGAGGAAATTTTGTCAATAACGGTACGTATACAAAAGGCGCCGAAACAATTACTTTTTCAGGAATAACGGCATCCACCCTTTCCGGCAGCAGTAATATAGTTTTGAATAACATGTCAGTTACCAATACAGGTGGTATTAATACACAACTTGCTTTGCTCACAACGAATAACCTTACTATTGCTGCGGGCAGCAAATTCACAATTGATCCGCTGAAATATGTAACTGTGAATGGCGCAATGACTTTAAACGACAGTATAATTCTTAAAAGTACATCAGCAGGTAACGCATCGCTTGTAACTCTAGGTTCGGTTGCAGGATCCAAAGCAAGGGTGGAACGATATATTAATGGTGTATCCTGGGCATGGCATTTCCTTAGTTCGCCGGTTACTTCACAGTCCATTTCAGGTGGCTTTACTCCAACAGCTTCTGGTTATGATTTTTATACCTGGTACGAGCCTCAGTTAACATGGGTTAATTTTAAAAATACATCTGCAGCACCAACCTGGAATACTACAAACGGAAATACGAACTTTTTACCCGGGCGTGGCTACCTGGTAGCCTATGAAGCTACAAACATTATAAAAAATTTCAAAGGTGCGCTTAACTGCGGTTCTGTAAGTTATTCGCTCACAAACAGTGGCACTTCTACTTATCAGTTCTTTAACCTTGTCGGAAATCCGTATCCTTGTTCAATCGATTGGGATGCTGCTACCGGCTGGGACAGGAATAACCTTAATGGTACTCAAAAAAGCTACTGGGTATGGAATGATGCCGCAGGGAATTATGGAGCCTACATTACAGGTTCATATGGCTTTGGAACCAATGGTGTTACAAACAATATCTCCCCAGGTCAGGGTTTTATGGTGCTGGCACAATCAACCGGAAATCTTACTCTCGACGACCGTGTTAAAACACATAGTGTGCAACCCTATCTGAAAAGTGAACTTATTAGCAGCGACGAAATAAGGCTTAAACTTAACTGTGATGTGAATGCATACAGCGACGAAGCCATTGTTGTATTTAACAGCAGCAATGCTGATGAAGGATCTTTAAAATTTAAAAGTATGTATCCCAATGCACCTGAATTGTGGTCGGTTAAAAATGAAACTAATTATTCCATTAATTTTATTGATCAGAACTCTGATCAGGTCCTCCCAATCACAGTGAAAGCCGGCGTAACAGGTATCTATACACTCACAGCCAGCCAGGTTGAAAGTTTTGGAGATAATACCAACGTTAGCCTCGAAGATCGGGTTGCAGGTTCATTTACTTATTTTAGTACTACACGATCTTACGCTTTTAAAGTAAGTGAACCGGGTACTATTGCTGACAGGTTTTATCTCCATTTCATGAATGTAGCTGGTATTTCCAACTCAGAAGTAGCAAATGATTTTAAAATATATTCTTCTGATGGTATCCTGAATATACAATCGATGCAACAGCTTAGCGGCAAAATATCCGTATTTGATATGCTTGGTCGCACGGTAGCAACAGATCGGATTAAACCAGGCGCTGCCACCCAGATAAATATGCAAGGCAACACAGGAGTTTATATTGTGAGCGTGCTTACCGGCGAAGGAATCAAGACTGCAAAAATCCTGGTTAAGTAGACTTTCGAAAACCTTGAAATATATACTTCATGCAATATTGCAAAGTATAATAAACCTGTACCTCATTAACTAACTAAGGTAACATACAAGTATAATAATAGGAATTTGATTTGGCATAGCAATTCGGCTTAATCAGACGAATTGTTATGCCTCATTCATTTTCAGACTATTCATTTTCCTGATATTATAATTCCATTGTTTTTCAGCCTGAATAGGCAAAGATCCCTGATGATTTATTTTTAAAAATTCTGGTTAGTTTCTGATCACACCTTGCTTTTTATAGCCACAATTTGACTTTTTATTACACGAGACTATTCTTGTTCACTTTGGCCTGCATTCTATAAATTGAGGCGAGATTTCAACCCATCTATTTACAGAAGGCTTCTTCATCATTCCTTGATAAATATATATTGTGAGTGTAAATTATATTTACTTTGTCGAATTTTTATTTGGGTCTTTGCTTTTAATTTTACAACTTTCTATATTTCTGGTCGCAACCTGAAATCAAATTCTACTTCCAGTTAATTTCCAAGCAAAGGTATTGAATAAATATCTTTATATGATCATAATATATTGATTTATAATAATATAAAAATATATTTATAAAATTAGAACAAGAGAGAATTTGTAAATATGATTAGGATAAGTGCTTTTTCATGTTTTAGATTTTGGTGCCGCGCATTTTTCTTCAGGCAAAACCAGGAAATATTGATGTAATAAATAATTACAGCCAATATAAAATAATATTACTTTTAGTTCAGATTGTCATTAAATAGTATACAACACAGAACAAACGGCTATACTATAGTCATAATATAAATTACTATGAAAACAAGGATTTTTCTTCTTTCGGTATCATTGTTATTTATCTCAATTCAGTTTTTTGGACAATCTTATTCAAAAAGTGTGTCCACTGTTTACAAAACTTCCGCTACTGTGAAAGAATATCTGCAATTGAACGAAAACAATAAGGCTGCTGATACACCGTCTACATATAAAAGCACATCAGAAATAACCGAAGCACTGAAGCTTACATTGACTTGTGATGCAAATTCATACTACGATGAAACAATTGTTATTTTTAATAACAGCGATCCAAGTCAGGGTGCAGTAAAATTCATGAGTATGTATGCCACTGCCCCCGAATTATGGTCAGTAAAGAACGGATTGAATTACTCAATTAATTTTGAGGGGGGGCTTGATTCAACTATATGTGTACCAATTACGGTAAAAGCTGGTGTATCAGGTAATTATACACTATCATACACTGAAATTGCAAGCTTTGGTTCCAATATTGAAATAAGTCTTGAAGATAGAACTCTAGATTCCTGGATAAACCTGGGAATTTTACCTGAGTATACTTTCCAGGTAAGTGAGGCTGCCACCATTTCCGACCGGTTTTTTATCCACTTTGTTGATCTTACAAAAAACCCCACTAAAACCATTACCTCTGTCTCAGGTAAAGAAGTTGTAAGACCTTTTAATATTTATGCAACGGATGGTGCCATTATAATTACTTCTCTTCAACAACAAAGCGGTAAAGTAGCGGTATTTGATATGGCTGGCCGAACCGTTGCAACCGGGCGGATTAAAGCAGGTGCCACAACACAAATTGAAATACATCGGAATACAGGTGCTTATATTGTTAGTGTACTTACAGACAAAGGAATTAGTAATACTAAAATCATTGTAAAATAAAACCTGAAAAAAAAAGAATATAATTACTCGTTACGCTTGGAATACTCTGATTACTCAGAAGACACAGTCAGCACTATGATTCACAGGGGAAATTTTCTTTGTTTATTTCTGTGCTTTCCGTGTCTTTCTCTTTTTTCGGTTCTCCTGCCTGTGATGCTCTTTAATGAGTCTGCACAGTTTTCCAGGATGTGAAATTTAGATAATCTCTATGGCTCTGGCTTCATTCCTTGTTCTGCGAAAAAGCAGAAACATAAAAAACAAACTGATCGCAAAAAATGCGGTTATAGCAAGCACTGAAAAACGCATACTCCCGGTAAGTGCTTCAATTACACCAAAACTGAACGTACCTGCAACAGTTGCCAGTTTTTCCATCACATCATAAAAACTAAAAAACGAAGTATGATCGGTAGTTTCGGCAGGAAGCATTTTCGAATACGTGCTTCGCGCCAGCGATTGCGATCCGCCCATTACAATGCCGATAAAAAATGCAGCCGTTACAAACTGCAATGTGTTTGTGATAAAATACGCCCCGATGCAAATAAGTGTCCATGCAACAATGGTGATCATCAGGGCACGCAGGTTTCCCAGCTTTTCCGAAATACGCGCGAACATCCACGCTCCAAGCATGCCAACCAATTGTATTACCAGGATGGTTGGTATGAGCACATCTTCTTTTAATCCCATTTCCTTTTCGCCGTAGGTGGCAGCCATAAACATGGTTGTAAGTACACCCATCATCAGGAAGAAAAATCCGGTGAGGTACATGC
This sequence comes from Bacteroidales bacterium, assembly GCA_038213495.1. Classification (GTDB taxonomy): domain Bacteria; phylum Bacteroidota; class Bacteroidia; order Bacteroidales; family UBA4417; genus UBA4417. Next base: position 19,404 of record JBBQSY010000008.1, on the reverse strand, counting down.
TCAGTTTATACGATTTTTTTATCTGGTTAAAAACCAGTCGCAACTCCCGGTATCCATTGGTAAGCACCGATTCTCCTTTCATCCTTTTACGGAATGTGTATTTGGGTAAACGACTGAATGTAATCTGTGAAAATGCTATCCACCACACAAAAACGGACACGAACGATATGCGGGCCGGTAAAGAGCTGTCGGCAGCAATGCCAAATAAGCCAGGTTTCATGATCATCAGCAGGTTAAACAACAGCAACACCACACCGCCAAGGTAACCCATGGAATAACCGCGTGCGCTGATACGGTCCTGGTCCTCAGGCTCAGCAATTACGGGCAGGAAAGAGTTGTAAAAAACTATACTTCCTCCATATCCGACGGTACCGAGCGCAAATGCGATTATCCCGAGTTCGATGTGATTTCTGTCGAAGAAAAACAGCGCTCCGCAGGCAATAGCACCAATCAGTGTAAAAGCACGCATAAACCCTTTCCGCCGACCTGTATAATCAGCCATGGACGAAAACAACGGGGAACCGATGGCTACCAGCAGGTAAGCGGCAGCAATTGCCCAGGAGTAGAGAACGGTGTTTATTACAGGTGCTCCAAAAAACAAAACCGTAAAATTGTCGCCTGTACGTGTAATTGTGTTGTAATATATCGGAAAAATTGCTGATGCAATGGTGAGCTGATACACCGAGTTAGCCCAATCGTACATAACCCAGCCACGCACTACACGTTTATCGCCCTTGGTAATGCTTTGAACATCTTTACGCTTAATCAAAATAACCTCCTGTTTAAGCCAGCGAATATATTGATTTTCGGGATTATTTTAAAACATGATTATGAACAACTTTTACCGAATTTTAAACAGGGTTGTCATCAGTGAGCCATTGCCTGATATTTTTTTAATAGAATTCATGGCAGGTGTATTATTCGCGGCTAGAATAAATTGGCCGATTTAGAAGATATAAGGTTACTAAGGTTTTTAAAAATAAAACACCCCGCAAAAGCGGGGCGTTTGTATAGAATTGAGAAAACTGTGATACGGGCTCTCCTGTACATGAGTAATTCAAGTGTGAGTTTAGTTTTAAACCCGACTGGGAGAAGGTAAGCTTTCAAGTACCAGACTGAATTTATTAGCATACTGGTGAGAGTTGGGAACCTTTATCTGAGTTGTTCAATCCATATTTTTATATTTTTAGTGCAAATGATCGGATGAGTTTATTTTATAATAACTGTATTCGCCGAATGTCCTTTGCTGTTTTCGGTTACCAGGTAATAAGCACCACTTGCCAAACCCATTATTGATAAGGGTACTGATCCGGCAACGGTTAAGCCCTCTTCAGTCTGCCAAACCACTTTGCCGCTTTGGTCAACCAACCTCATCCGGTCAATTACAGATGAACCATTTGATGAAGCGAGTGTAAAGTTTCCGTTACTCGGATTCGGGAAAACGGTATAGGTGTCTTCCACAACCGATCGGGTGAAGTGGATTTTAATATTTTTGGTTGCGGAGCAGCCTTCCGGACTTGTAATTTTTACTGATGCACTTGCTAAGCCATTAATGGCTATCGATGAATCAATTAAAACAGAATTGGAAGTGCTTCCCGACGGTTGCCAGTTGTAGGTCATATTTCCGGCTAAACCTGCATCCAGCAGCACACTACCAGCTATTGCTGCAATGGTATCCGAGGGTAAATTAATCAGCGGTAGCGCGTTGACAGTGATATTCATGCTGTTGTCGATTTCAGGGCAACCGTCGAAGCCCTTCAGTTTCATATGCAATGTTGCTTTTGTTTTCTCAATGTCACACTTTCCGGGACTGTACAAAGCATCTTCGAGGTTAACATCTGCAAAGGTACCATCACCTTCAGTCTGCCATAGGATAGAAAAATAGTTCGAAGCGGAAGCTTTTGTTTCGAAAACTGACTTTTCGCAAACTGCACCGGTTGCAGGAAGCTGAGCAAAGGCTTTAGCATGCAAAGGTAAATGTATATTATCGAGCCATGCGGCATCTTTTCCGGCTTCGGCTTCACTGTCTTTACTATAACGCCATTCTATCTGGTGGGTTCCTGCTTCAACTTTGTAAATATGAAAATTCCAATCATTTTCACCACTCCATTCATCAATCACTGATCCGTCGATCATAAATTGCAGTTTGTCTCCTTTGTCGCTGGAAGTTTTACTCCAGAAACTTACAAAGTCACAGGTCTTTACTTCGCAGGGATATACCATTGAAGAAAATTCATTTTTACCGATCTGACCCGAGCGGACAGAATGCGTACCTTTAAAATGTTCAGTATCATCCTTAGCCCAACTCTGTGTGCCGCCAGTGCTCCAGCTTAACTTGCTCTTAAATCCGGACTCGAAGTCCTCATCCGGCCCGAACACCGTTTTGAATTCCATTACTTTGCTTTCAACATTACCGGAAGCATTCACCGAAACCACTTTCCAGAAATAAGTTGTATTGTATTCGAAAGTAAATCCGGCTATAAACTGGGCAACTGTAAGCTTCTGTACATTAATAAGGTTGGCAGGAGGATTATCAGTACCAAGGGAGAACAAATAATAATCCGGGTTTGCGCCATCGCCGCTTTCCCACGAGAAACCGCTGTTAATAGTCTGTAATCTGCTGTGATTTAGCGGCATCACGGATTCAACAGTTCCGACTAGTTTACTAACCTCAACAGTTGCAATGTACGGCAGGTAATTCAGGGCTGTGATAGTTAATATAAGATTGCCGCCCGAAGCAGGATAATCAAGATAAATTGTGGATGCACCATTTTTAATTTCAGCAGTTCCCAGGATAGTTCCCTGTTGGCTTATACAGGCATAACCTGTTGCCGAATTGCAGGTAAAGTCGTATATGTTTTTTTTCGAACCTATTGTTCCTTTATGGTTTACAATAAATTGTTTCGGAGCAGTTGTGCGCACATTTAAAGAGGGATCGCCAAATAAAATCCAGGTATCGGTAGTTGCAAAACCGGCAGCTCCGTATTTGTCATTCATGCTCATCATCCCCTGTATGGTTATGGCACCCATGGTTGAGAATCCCTCCTGTGGGTTGCTGAGTAATTCGGCAATTTTATCCTGTGCTTCCATGGGCGGACTGCCGGTTTGTGACCCGGATGCCATTACGGCAGCCAAAGCGCCGATAGGTTGCCCCTTGCTGTTGGTTGCACGAAGCCATGCTTCGGCAAGACAGGATTTTCCTGTAAAATTGCCATTCTCGCAGGCTGCAGACCAAATCAGGGGATATTTGCCATTATTATCAAGGCTTTCGACAACTGATTTTGTAACCGAGCCGGTTGCCCATGAACCCGTTGAGCCATGTCCGGTATAGAAAATAACCCCGGTTCCCTGGTTAATCTTAGCCATAATGTCCGTTGTTACAGGATTGCCATTGGCATCTCCTTCGTCTTGCGAACCATCAAAAAATTCATTGTATTGGCTGTAACTTGTTGATTTAAGAGTTTTAAGCAGGTTACGCACATGTTGAAAATCCGATTCGTTGTCGTCGCCGGGGCTTAAAGTGGAAGCAATGCCGGTTGCCGTTGTTACCCATGATGCATCTGCTGCCGGGTCTTTCTCGTATTGGAGCGTGCGGCTTACCTGCACTTCAACATCTTTTACTGTTTCAGCCGAAAACCGTCCTACAAGGATGTCAGGATAGTGATCGTTACCGGCGAGGTATGCATAATAATTATCACTTGCGCCATAAGGCAGCATATAAGTAGGTACCTGTTCAGCATCACCTACAAGCAACAGGTAAGCAAGGTCAGGATTGGTATAATAATAATTTTTGACAAATGTGTATAAGGCTTCAGCATCTTTAAACTGTTCGGAGCCGATAATTGCTGTGGATATACCGGTTTGGTTTCTCCATGCAGCAAGTGGTTCAACGGCTTTTCTGTAATTTTCGGGGCTTATGATCAGCATACTGCCGCGTGCGGAAGGAAGTTCACCGGCTTTTAAATCCGAAGACAGTTTATTAATGCTATTAACACCAATTCCTGCTACCGGCTGTATCCTTCGATCATTTTCAACAATTGGATTGCTGTTTTCGGTTAACGAATTCACAACTTTGATCGTAATCTGGCTGTAAAAACGCAATACCCTTGTAACCGGGTTATACTGGAACGGGTACACCTGGAATGACTGTGCACGTTTATTTCTGACTATGTAGGGTAGTTGCGAACCTACAATTTCGCCCGGGAAAAATGCATTTATAGTATACGATTGTCCTTTATTAATTTGCGGATTACTTTCGCTTCTTATATCGTTTCCGGCCGAGGGTGCGATATCAACATCAGTATATTCGGTATACTTTGATGAAACAATACTAATTTCCATATTGCCTTTAACAGGAAGCTGGAGCGTAAAGCTTAATTTTTGCAGATCCGGATTTCCCTGTTCAAGCATGGGGTTTCCTCCCGGAATCTGAGGAAGCATATTGATTTTACCTTCAAAAAGTGTTTCAGTCAGGTAAAAACCAGGAATTTCAACTGAAATCTCAGCCGAATTATTTGTACTGCCTGAAGTTGTTATGTGAGATTTTGCGGGTGACTGCGAAGAAACTCCAACCCATTGCTGACTGGCCATCAGGGCTACAGGCAACAGATGACAAAACAGAAGTAATACGAGTTTGTTGTTGTAATTACGAGTCACTGGAGTAGAGTTTTGTATATATCTATAACCCTGTCCGAAAAAAGTAATATGCTTTCAGTTTATTTTTATTTGAAAAATTAATTTCTCATTATTTGATCCAAGCAATATTTAATCTTTAATACCAATGAATTTATGAGACATTTGGTTGAAAAGAAAGGTGAGAATATACCTAAGTTAAGAACCCGTCAGGTAGGGCAGACAAGAGCCAAAGAGTGTATAATTCCTTGTTATCAGCGTTTCACCTCTCGTCCTGATAGCTATATGGATCGTTATTCCTGCACAGCAAATTCAAACTTTCTTTTACCTAAAATAGTATTTATTTAAGGCTATTGTATAGAGGTTACTATGGCTAATAGCCCGAGATCTCCGCAGAGTTTCTTTCGGAGAAGTTGAAAATAAAAAAAATACATTATTGTCCGCAAAAAGGAACAAGATAGATATTGCGCTGCTCTGTAGCTTGATAAAAAATATAATTACCTGGCTATAAATATTTTGCTGCATTGCAGCAGTCTGAAGCGGCAGAGCCGCGATACTGTTTATAGATTTGTAAATGATTCACCGATAGTAAGCCCCGGCGGAGCTTAATATCAATGTATTCCAATAAAATCAAGCAATTTGACGATTGAGAGAACAATTAACAGGACAACAATAGAAAACACGACATTTCTGGCTTCCACTACCATCTTAGGAGCCAGGCAAAGATCAGCGGTGCTACAATGGTAGCATCACTCTCCACAATAAATTTGGGAGTATTAATATCCAGTTTCCCCCAGGTTATTTTTTCGTTAGGCACTGCACCCGAATACGAACCATACGAAGTGGTTGAATCCGAAATCTGGCAGAAGTAGCTCCAGAACGGAACATCATGCCATTCGAGATCCTGGTACATCATGGGAACAACACAAATCGGGAAATCGCCGGCAATACCTCCTCCAATCTGGAAAAATCCTACGCCTTTGCCCGCAGAGTTGCCACGATACCATTCGGTAAGCCACATCATATATTCAATACCGCTTTTCATAGTCGAAGGCTTGAGTTCACCTTTGATACAATAGGATGCAAATATATTTCCCATGGTGCTGTCCTCCCATCCCGGAACCACGATAGGCAGGTTCTTTTCGGCAGCAGCAAGCATCCAGGAATGTTTTGGGTCTATTTCATAATCATTCTCCATCACCCGGCTCATCAGGAGCTTATACATAAATTCGTGCGGAAAAAAGCGTTCGCCTTTGGCCTCAGTATCTTTCCATATTTTTTCGATGTGATGCTGGATTTTCCGGAACGCTTCTTCTTCAGGAATACAGGTATCAGTAACCCGGTTCAGCCCTTTTTCGAGCAGTTTGTTTTCGTCTTCAGGCGTAAGGTCGCGGTAATTCGGAACGCGGCGGTAGTGCGAATGCGCTACCAGGTTCATCACATCTTCTTCGAGGTTGGCGCCAGTGCAACTGATAATCTGCACTTTATCCTGGCGTATCATTTCGGCTAGCGAAATGCCAAGTTCGGCGGTGCTCATTGCACCTGCAATGGAAATCAGCATTTTACCACCTTCGAGCAAGTGTGTTTCGTATGATTTGGCTGCATCAACCAGCGCAGCTGAGTTAAAATGCCTGTAATGATGCTCAATAAACTGTGAGATAGGGCCTCGGTTCATAGTTTTGATTTTTTGCAAAGGTAGAAAAACGGAGGAAGAATGCTTTAAATTTCGGCGGATTTAGTGTTTTAATGACAATTTTTACGCTTTTTTTGCAAGATATCGTGTCCCACAAAGGCACAAAGTTCACAAAGCTATAGTGCGTCCTTGACAGGTTTATGGAAAATCATTTAGAAAATTCTAACCTGAGAAAGCAATAAAAAAGGCAGTAGTTACGAGATTTATTCTGAATCAATATTTGAATTCTGAGTCTGCTCCCAAAAGTCTTTTACCCCTAAATCCCCTAAAGGGGACTTAGTCCAATTTATTGGTTTTCAACGCATTCCCTTTTAGGGGTCAGGGGTAAAAAAGTTGAAAATAAATAAATTGTAACTTTTCGGAGTGGACACAATTCTTGAACTGCCATAAACTTCATCATTCGATGTTCCTTGTTCGATACTTGTGCTGAGCGTAGCCGAAGCATTCTTTATTCAAATCCATTCTCAGTATCGATTGCTCATTTTGAGTTGTAATTTTTGAACCCATTTCAATACCGGTTTTAACTCAGGTAATCTCTTACCACCTTTTTAATATCATCTTTCACTTTTTCCCAGGTTTGCCCTTTGAAACTTACAGGGGTTTCACTATCGTCGGCTTCAGTAAAATAACTAATAGCGTTCGGGATACTTATAGCCAGCATTTGATTGGGGTATTTCTGCTTGTGCCAGTCCATAATTTGTTGCAAAGAATAATGCTGAAACAGTTCATGCAAATCCCAGAAATCCTTTTTCTGTGCACGGCCAAGAATTGCCTGTATTTTCATGGCGGCTATATCCGAATGGTTATACATCCGGATATTGTCTTCAGTAACAAATTCAGCAATGGGCAGATGAGGAAAGTAAACGATATCGATCTTGATTTTTTGAATGTAACAAAATATTCCAAACTTTTTATGCCCGCTTTCATGGCTGAAATCATCGCCGAATTCCAGCTGCAATTCATTTTCTATTTTTGTGTGATCAAATTTTTCGTGAAAAAAGATATCCAGGTCTACAGAACTGCGGTGTCCAAAACGCAAAGCTAAAGCCGTTCCTCCAACTAAATTAAATGGTTGAAGTGACGGTAAAGTCATGAGCTTTTTCAGTAAGGAAAAAGTTCCGGGTTCAACTGCCTCAGTATGTAGCATCTAAAATCTTTTAAAGGTTTTCCTGTTATTGCACTAGCCAGATGTATACGGTGTTCCGGCAGATACTTCGTTTGCAATAATGCCTCCGTCACTTTCTCATCGCCATAGTACCTGCGGCATTGACGGATATCTTCAACGTCGCCACGTTCGAAAACCCGTGCAATAACCCAGTTGGCTTTGGCGTCGTAGTCGATCAGCTCAAAGTTAACATCCCAGAAAATGCGCTTTTCAAAAACGGGCTTCGTTTTATTCATACTGCGAAAATAACGAATTTGAATGATTTTTGAGCAATAGCTTTGGTCTTTAATCCGATTTTCTTTCAACGACATTATAGAACGGTCGCGGGAAATCCCGGATCATTTTTCAAGTTCGGATTTATTCTTAAGCGTTTTATTCCGGCACTTTCGATGATACGAATCCAACTAAAATTCTATATATGTAATTTACCTGCAAATAAACCGTACCTTTGCACACTTTTTCACAAGTAAATTTTTTCATGCAAAGTATCCGTAACATCGCAATAATTGCCCATGTCGACCACGGCAAAACAACACTGGTTGACAAGATATTACATAGCTGTAACCTGTTTCGCGACAACCAGGAAATCGGCGAACTCATACTCGACAACAACGACCTGGAGCGTGAGAGAGGCATTACCATTACTTCGAAAAATGTTTCGGTTGAATATAAAGGAGTTAAAATAAATATAATCGACACGCCAGGTCACGCCGATTTTGGCGGTGAAGTTGAACGTGTTTTGAAAATGGCCGACGGCGTATTGCTGTTGGTTGATGCATTTGAAGGTCCGATGCCCCAAACCCGTTTTGTTACTCAGAAAGCGCTTGCCCTCGGCTTGCTTCCGATTGTTGTTATTAATAAGGTTGATAAACAAAACTGCCGTCCCGACGAAGTTCAGGAACAGGTATACGAATTGTTCTTCAACCTGGAAGCTTCGGACGAACAGCTTAACTTCCAGACCATATACGGGTCAAGCAAACAAGGCTGGATGAATACTACCTGGCTCGAAGAAACGAATGATATTCTTCCGCTACTTGATGCCATAGTAAAATATATTCCTGAGGCTCCAACGCCTGAAGGTCCTTTACAGATGCAGATTACTTCGCTTGATTACAGCTCCTATGTGGGTCGTATCGCCATCGGTCGTGTGTCGCGTGGCGAAATCAAAGAAGGGATGAATGTTGTGCTTGTAAAGAGGGGCGGCACCATTACAAAGTCGAAAATAAAAGAATTATATTCTTTTTCCGGCCTTGGCCGTGTAAAAGTTACTTCGGTTCATTCGGGCGATATCTGTGCCCTGGTTGGCCTCGAAGGTTTTGATATAGGCGACACGGTTACCGACCCTGAAACACCGGAGCGTTTACCCGATATTCATATTGATGAGCCTACCATGAGTATGCTTTTTACCATCAACAACTCCCCGTTTTTTGGTAAAGAAGGTAAATTTGTGACCTCAAGGCACCTGAGCGAAAGGCTGTACAAGGAAATTGAAAAAAATCTTGCACTCAAGGTTGAAGAAACCGGATCGTCGGATCAGTTTATCGTTTACGGACGCGGTATCCTGCATCTTTCCATCCTTATCGAAACCATGCGTCGCGAAGGGTATGAATTGCAGGTGGGTCAGCCACAGGTAATTATTAAAGAAATTGACGGGGTAAAATGCGAACCTATCGAATTACTGATAGTGGATACACCTCAGGAAGTTTCGGGTAAAGTAATTGAACTTGTTACACAACGCCGTGGCGAATTATTGGGCATCAATCCAAAAGGCGATTTGCTTCACCTTGAATTCGTTATTCCTTCGCGTGGTATTATCGGCCTGCGTAATGCCGTTCTTACCGCCACCGCCGGCGAGGCTATTATTGCCCATCGTTTTAAAGCATTTGAACCCTGGAAAGGACCTTTACCACAACGCCTGGCCGGAGTTCTGATCAGCATTGATACCGGAATGGCAACCGCCTACAGTATTGATAAGCTGACTGACCGCGGCAGATTTTTTGTTGAACCTTTCGACCAGATTTACGAGGGCCAGATTGTAGGCGAAAATTCACGTGACAATGACCTTGGCGTTAATATTTCGAAAGCCAAGCAGATGACCAACTTCCGCACAACCGCTAAGGACGAAGCTGTCCGCATGCCGCCGGCTGTTAAGTTTACGCTGGAGGAAGCCCTCGAATACATACAAATTGACGAGATGGTGGAAATTACACCTAAATCCATGCGTTTGCGTAAAATTTACCTCAAGGAGCACGAGCGCAAGCGGATGTCGAAATAAACAGGAATAAAAAATTTACGATTTAAGATTTACGAGGTACGATTGGGAACGATGAATAATTAAAGGAATAGGTACGATTAGGGACGATGAATAGTTAATGGTAAATTAGGTAATGGATAAATAGTTAAAGAAATAGTTACGATTGATGAATTACGAGGTACGATTGGGGAAAATTAATAATAATCCTGAATCGTACCTCGTTTAATATAAATCAAAACTCATAAATCGCACCTCACAAATCGTAAATCGTACCTCGTAATTCGTAATTAGAATGAAATCAACCAGAATTTTCCTTATCCTTTTCTTTGTATCCCTGTTAAGCCTTTTCAGCAGGGCCGACGAAGGCATGTGGCTGCCCATGCTCATAAGCAAGTACAATGTGAGTGCAATGCAGCAGATGGGACTTAAACTCACGGCTGATCAGATTTACAGCGTGAACCAGGCCTGTATTAAAGATGCCATTGTTTCGCTGGACCATGGAAATTGTTCAGGTTCAATTATTTCACCCAAGGGGTTGCTGATTACCAACCATCACTGCGGATACGAAGACATTGCCGGCCAAAGTTCGGTAGGCAGCAATTTTCTCACGGATGGTTTCTGGGCAATGCGTGCAGAGGAAGAATTGCCCATTCCCGATAAAACGGTATCGTTCCTTATCCGTATGGAGGATATTACTGCCCGTGTGTTGGCCAAAACAACACCCGGTATGGATGAAAGCGACAGGGGCATGGCGATTCAGAAAGAAACCGATAGAATTATTGAGAAGGAAGAAGCCGGATCGGGATTGGAAGTATCCGTCGAAAGCATGTTCGAGGGGAATGAGTTTTATTTGTTCTTTTATAAAACCTATAAAGATATCCGGATGGTTGGAGCGCCTCCATCGTCCATAGGTAAGTTCGGCGGCGATACCGATAACTGGATGTGGCCCCGTCATACCGGCGATTTCTGCCTACTGCGGGTATATTCAGGTGCAGATGGGAAACCAGCTGAGTACTCCAAAGGGAACATTCCATACCAGCCTGCATACTTTCTTCCGGTTTCGCTGGCAGGAATAAAAGAGGGAGATTTTTCGATGATCCTTGGTTATCCCGGTACCACGGACCGGTATCTTACATCCTATGGCATTGACGAGAAACTGACGCAAAGCAACCCGGCCGACATCAAAGCCAAATGGGCCAAAATGCAGGTAATGAAAAAATATATGGATGCTGATGAGTCCACACGCATTGCCTATGCCGGCGATTATGCCTATCTGGCTAATTTCTGGAAAAAATCGTTGCAGGAAAGCAAATCACTGCAGCGGCTGAAAGTTTTTGATGATAAAAAGAAAATTGAAGATGATTTTCAGGCGTGGGTGAGCCTGAACGAGGACCGCAAAGCTCGGTATGGAAATGTGATGGAAGATTTTATTTCAGTGTATAAAACAGCTGCCGAGAGCCGTGCCAACGAGGCTATAACTTATACCGGTGAAATGTTATATATGGGTGCAAGAATATTGTATATCGCATTTCAAACCGGGGAACTTACCAGCAGGTTCGATTCGGCTGATTTTGATGAGATGATAAGCATTAATAAAAAACGTGCCGCCAAATTTTATAAGTCCTTTAATCCGGAACTCGAAAAAGAAATGCTCCGGACTATGCTGGAATTGTATGTTCAAAATGTTGCCCCGCAATATATTCCCGATTGTTATAAAACGATTAACAAAAAATTCAAAGGCAACATCAGCAGATATGTTGATCACATGTTTGATCATTCCATTTTTGCATCCGAGGCCAAACTGTTAAAATTTCTTGATAATCCAAAAAAGAAAACCATTGAGAAAGACCCTGCTTTCGTGGCTGCCAATTCGTTTATTACTTCATATATGATTGCACGGCTTTCGCAGATGATGGATGAGGAAAAGTTTTCGAAAGCGCGCCGCCTGTATATTGCAGGATTGCGCAAATTGCACCCCGAAACTGTATTTTATCCCGATGCCAACAGTACCATGCGCTTAACCTATGGCCAGGTTGAACCTTACAAACCGGCCGATGCACTCTTCGCTGATTATTATACAACCCTGCAAGGTGTAATGGAAAAAGAGGATCCGACAAACGAGGAATTCATTGTGCCGGCAAAGCTTAAAGAGCTATACAATAAAAAGGATTTCGGGGCTTATGCCGATAACGGCATTATGCATGTCTGCTTCCTCACCACCCACGACATTACAGGCGGAAACTCCGGCAGCCCGGTGATAAATGCAAATGGCGAACTTACAGGTGTTGCTTTTGATGGCAATTCCGAAGCCATGAGCAGCGATATTAAATACGACGTTAACCTGCAGCGCACCATTTGCGTGGATATACGCTATGTGCTTTTTGTGGTGGATAAATATGCCGGTGCAGGATACCTTGTGGATGAGATGAAGGTGGTGAAATAGAACATTATACATCTTCTAAATGAAAATGTATTCAGTTGAAGCAGGCTAATCAAAAACTATTAGAGGATTCGAAATATAGTCAAAGATTGTGTTCAGATAAGTGCTAAAATATTGAAAATAAACTATTTAAATCCATATTTATTCATGTGATATTTAATTGAGTCATTAGAAGGAAAATGACTGATGTTCATTGGCAGGATTATTTTCACATTTTCAAATTGCTTAATATTGTAAACTGAACGAAATGGTTCGGAGAAATTCTTATTAATAATGACTTTGAAATTCTCATCTATAGATATTAATCCTCTATCATATGCTCTATGCAAATTGGGACATAATGCTATTCCGTTGCTAATTGTATCATTATAGCTCTCAGCAAATGGTATTATATGGCAAGCATCAATCATTGAAATGTTCTCAATCGCATCGATTCTTAAACCGGAAATACAGCATGTGAAATTGTAAATCTTTGGTATTTCTTTTTTGAAAACGTTGCTTCTGATAAAAACTTCTTCTTGAAATTCCTCAGCATCTAATTCTTTTCTGATTTCAAGAAGTCTCTTTTTGTAAATTTCTTGCGAATCATTAATTATTTGATCTTCAATATCAGTAATATATTTATTGCCGTTTGGCAAATAATTACTCTTAGTTCCGGAGAAATATTTATCGAGTATTAAATGTATTAGAATATTGGATTCATCTTTACATAGTAAAAGTGATTTAAGTTCCTCATCAATCAAAGCAAACTTGACAGCAGTTGTAAGGTTGGAAAAACTGCGCATTGAACTCTTTGATATCACCCAAATTTCACACCCTTTATTTGGAACAAGTGTCCAGAAAGGTTCTGTATTCATATGGAAAAATGGAAGTGTAAATAAACAATCATGGTTGGAGGTCACAAGTTGTTTCCAATTAGACTTAAATAATCCGACAATTTCTGGAATTATTGAAATTTCATTTGAAGTAAATATTCTTTGCTGAAAAGCCTGAATAATGCTTAGTAATAAAATTGGTTTATGCGGAGCACCACCATTTTTGTAGTCTCTCCGAAGGTTCTCAAACAGTGAACAATAATATTTTAAATCTTTAACTGGCATGTAAATGCTTTTCTATAACCCTTTCCAAATCACCCTTTAAACCTCTTTTCCGGTTTAATAACGCTTTGTTTTTCTGCATTATTAAAAGTTCCTGTATCAGGTCAAAATCAGAAGACTGATCAGTACAAACACTTTTGAGCAAGGCAATCTCTTTCTGCATTTTTTCGTCGTTTTTCTTCATATCTATTTCTCTATTATAAACCCTGTTATAAATATCTGAAACCCGGTAATCAAAGCATAAATCCCTGTGCCAGATTACCTGAATGGCTACTAATTCCTGGTTTGTAATTAATTCAACATGCGGTCTTTCACTTTGCACTTCCTTCTGGGCAACCAATACCTGCTCCAACAGCCGGGCTCTGTATGCCTGCGTATAATTGCCCTGGAAATGTCCATCAAGTGAAACTGCAATATTCCCATTCCTTCGGGTAGGCATCCTGTTTTCGGAAATATTTCTTTCGTCAACCAAACTCGACCTTAAGTCCAATAAAGGTTTTAACCAAGGGTAACCCTTGTTGACTAATGCAGCCATAGATTTGTCTTCTTTAACTAAGGTACAGGTCCAGCAGCCGAACCTGCTTTGCCCGCATGAGGCATGACTTTTATCAGTAACCAACGTTGGACATTCATAATCATCAGCACTTGCATCAGAGTATAGTTGGAAAAGCTTTGAATTGTCAAAACCCCAAGGTGAAGTCATTGCGTTTATAATATGCCAGACTTCTTCAAGTAATAAATCTTTTATTGGAGAATAAACATAGGTATTGAACTGCACAGGATGTTTAGTGAGCCGCTTTCCTCTTATTTCATGTTTTTTAATGGATTTTGACCGGCTGGCGCTTTCTGCACTTCTGGTTCCAATTAGTATAATAGCTTCACCATTTTCTGCAACCTGGTCGGTAATAAAACGTGAAGTTGGTTTAATCTTCATTTTATCAGTACACCACCTGAATGCGTTATTGGGAACAGGATAACCTCGCCCTATTATATTTACCCAAAAGCTATCCTCCAACCTTGGAATTGTTTTCTGAACCTGAACCGGCATTCCCTGTTCAACAGCAGCTTGATCTATTTTTTTAAAACCCCGTATACATATTCAGTGATTACCGGATTCTCAACCATTGTATCGTTACAAACGACAAAGATTTTCCGAAATCTTAATTCCTGTGGTATTTGTTTAACTGCAAGCCACACTAATTGTAGAAGAGCCGTCGAATCTTTTCCACCACTAAAACCAATTATCCAGGGACGCTGATTATCATCTGTTATTAAATACTGGTCTTTTAATTCGGAAATTATATGGTCTATTCGTTTTGACATGACAGGCTATAATAAAAAAACAAATGTACTAATTTTGTTTTAACATTGTTGAAATTGAATCAACTGACAAATTTCCAATTTGAAAATTGAGATACAAAATTAATAATCTGATTGAATAGGTGTTACGTTCATCTTTAAAATATGCGAAAACCCTTTGGTTTTAAAAAGGCATTGACTTCGTATATGGCAAATACAAAACTAAAAGCCGGAGATCGTTCAAATCGCCGGCTTTTCTGAGTAGATCCTTTTCTCCCCATCTCCCCCTCTCATTTCGGACTAAAAATTATAGCTGAAGCTCTAATTCCTGCGCCCATTGAAAATCATTATGTAGTATAGCAAGGTTGCCAGCGAGGCCAAAGCTGCCACAACATAGGTGTAAGCAGCCCATTTGAGTGCTTCCCTGGCCTTAGGTTGTGTTTCGCTGTTGGTTATTCCACTGTCGTTAAGCCAGAGCAAGGCGCGGCGACTGGCGTCAATTTCGACTGGTAAAGTTATAAATGAGAATAAGGTAGTGGCTGCAAACAACACAATGCCTGCAAGCAACAGTTGCGGGAATGTGTTTACCAGTAAAATTCCGGCTAACAAAACCCATTGCATCCAGTTGGAGGCAAAGCTAACCGCGGGTACCAGGGCGCTGCGCAATTTAAGGAAAGCATACGATTCCTCATGCTGTACAGCATGCCCGCATTCGTGCGCCGCAACGGCTGCTGCCGAAATGCTCGATTTATAATAGACGTCCTCGCTCAGGTTCACGGTTTTAGTTTCCGGGTTATAATGATCGGTGAGCTGCCCCTGTACCGAAATAACCTGAACATCCATGATTCCGTTATCGCGCAGCATTTTTTCAGCCACATCTTTACCTGTAAATCCCCTGCCAATCGGCACGGCTGAATATTTCCTGAATTTTGCTTTTAACACCTGGCTCACAATCAGGCTGAGGAGCATAAAGCCTATAAAAATTGCTATGTACATTGTTTAACTTTTTAGTTTCAAACTATTAAAACAAATTTCCTGCCAATTGTTAAGCTGCGACATTGTGGCAGAGCCTGATGATTATGCGCCGGAAATTTTTAATTCGTCCGGATCGCTTATCGGGTTAATGTTTTCGTCGTGCCAGCTGGCGTACATGCTATAGCTTTTCGCAATACGGTTTACCTGTCCTTCGAGCAATGACTTATCGATGGATTTGATTTTTTTGGCAGGCACTCCGGCATACACACTTCCGGATTCGACCAGGGTGTTTTGCGAAACCACAGCACCGGCAGCAATTATCGAGTTGCTTTCCACCACAACGCCATCCATCACAATGGAGCCCATACCTATCAGCACATTGTCGTGAATGGTACAGCCATGGATGATGGCGCCATGCGCAATTGACACATTGTTACCAATGCTCACAGGAGCTTTCTGGTAGGTGCAATGGATAATGGCGCCATCCTGAATATTAACATTGTTGCCGATGCGGATGGAGTGAACATCGCCACGAATTACCGTATTGAACCATACGCTGCAATTTTCGCCCATAACCACGTCGCCTACAATGGTGGCATTTTCGGCAATAAAAGTATTTTTACCGATGGTCGGACTGATTCCTTTAATTGGATATATGAGAGGCATATTATTTGGATTTACGATTTTTGATTTACGAATAACGAATGACAATTTGCGATTTACGATTTACGAATAACGTTTTAGGATTACTTTTTATAAATAACCAATAACTACCCCAATCGTAAATCGTACTTCGTAAATCGTACCTTTTCAAATCGTACCTCGTAAATCGTACTTTTTAAATCTTTCCTTGTTTCGCCCAAACCCTTATTAATCAACAGGGCTGAAAGAACTTATTTCATTATCGTTTACTACCTTCGGATAATCAATTGAAAAATGCAGTCCGCGGCTTTCCTTACGCTCAATTGCCATTTTTACAATCAGGGTGGCCACTTTTATAAGGTTACGAACTTCGCAGATCTTATCAATCAGTACCGATTGTTTGTAGAGTTCTTCGGTTTCGCGTTCGAGTGTGCTGAGCCTGTCGGCAGCCCGCTTTAACCGGAGATTCGAACGTACTATGCCCACATAATTGGTCATAATACCCTGTAACTCTCTCATGGTCTGCGTAATGAGGATCATTTCTTCGTTCATTACAGTTCCTTCGGCATTCCAGTCGGGGATATCAGTGCAAAAGGCAATATGTTTCAGTTTTTTGGATGCATCCATACAGGCCCGGTGCGAATAAACCAGGGATTCGAGCAGCGAATTGCTTGCCAGGCGGTTAGCCCCATGCAGCCCGGTTGAGGAACACTCGCCTGAAGCGTATAGATTTATAAGAGAACTGCAGCCCCATTCGTCAACCTTTATTCCTCCACAGGTATAATGTGCGGCAGGTACAACGGGGATCATCTCTTTGGTCATATCTATACCAATGCTGAGGCATTTGGCATACACACCGGGGAAATGATCAATGAGCCTGTTCCGGTCCAAATGGCGGCAGTCGAGGTAAAGATGGCTTTCGCCACTTATTTTAAGTTCATTATCGATGGCTCGGGCCACAATATCGCGGGGTGCAAGCGAAAGGCGTTTATCGTATTTCTGCATGAACTCCTTGCCTTTTATATCCTTGAGTATGCCCCCAAATCCCCGCAGTGCTTCCGTAATCAGGAACGATGGCTTCTCCAGGGGATTGTAGAGCGAAGTAGGATGAAACTGTATAAATTCCATCTTTTCGATGTCTCCTTTTGCACGGTAAACCATGGCAATTCCATCTCCGGTTGCGATTGAAGGATTGGTGGTTGTCTGATAAACGTTTCCGGCACCCCCGGTTGCCATCAGTGTAACTTTGGCAAGTATGGTATCGATGCTGTTGTTGGCATGATCCAGAACATAGGCCCCATAGCAAGTAATATCGGGGGTACGGCGGTTTACATACATCCCCAGGTGATGCTGGGTAATAATTTCTACTGTATAATGGTTTTCGAGAATTTCAATATTCGGGTCTTCGTGAGCCCGTGCAAGCAGGGCTTTTTCGATTTCGAGACCGGTCTGATCCTTGTGATGAAGCACGCGGAACTCGGAATGCCCGCCTTCCTTGGCAAGGTCGTATTGGCCCGAAGAATCTTTATCAAAGCTAACGCCCAGTTCAATCAACTCTTTAATTCGTTCCGGAGCTTCGGTGATGGTTATCCTCACAGCTTTTTCATCGTTCAGATCGTCGCCGGCAATCAGTGTATCCTGTATATGTTTTTCGTAGGTATCGGGAGTATACATCACGGCAGCTATTCCGCCCTGTGCGTATTTAGTAGCCGTTTCTTCGGCATCGGCTTTTGTTACAATACAAACCTTTCCAAATTTTGCTGCTTTAAGAGCAAAACTTAGTCCTGCAATACCTGTTCCTATAACCAAAAAATCAACTTGACGTCGCATAATTAAATTGAATAAAGTGCAAATTTAACAATTAACGGCCGTATTTCATTCGGATATCTGATTATTCGGCTTTTTCTTATAATTTTACTTGCAAATCACCATTGAGTTATTCATCTATTTTATTCAGCATTAATCTATGAAAATTATCCTTCTCCTTTTAGTCGCAGCATTTACAGCATCTTGTTTTGCTCAACAGGCACAAAGCCCTGATTCGAAAGTTACCGATGTTACTTTGTTCCTTTCGGGAGCACAGGTTACACGCGTGGCGCAGGCAACACTTAAGTCAGGCATTACGGAACTTACGTTCACCGGATTATCCCAAAACATCGATGCCAATACCATCCGTTTAACCGGCGAAGGTAATTTCACTATTATCTCGGTCAATAGCCGTATCAATTATTTGAAAACGCAAAAAACCGTTAAAGATGAAGAATCAGTAAAGGAGAAGAAAAAACAACTTGAAACACTGCTTGAAGATATAGCTGCACAACAGGGCGTAGTGGCCACCGAAGAAAACCTGCTGAAAGCAAATCAAAAAATTGGCTCGCC
Source organism: Bacteroidales bacterium (assembly GCA_038213495.1). Classification (GTDB taxonomy): domain Bacteria; phylum Bacteroidota; class Bacteroidia; order Bacteroidales; family UBA4417; genus UBA4417. The sequence goes on along the minus strand of JBBQSY010000008.1, from coordinate 828 downwards.
CGATAAAGGCACCACTACTATTGATCTGAAATCGGCGGCAGACTTTTTCAGGGCACGGTTTACCGAATTGTCGGAGAAAAAGCTGGCACTTTCGAGGAAAGAAGAGATAACCCGCGAAGAACTTAACAGGCTTAACGACCAATTGGGTGAGGCTTCGAGAGAAGTTGTGAAGCCAACTGGTGAAATTATGGTGCAGGTGATGACCAAGGAACCGATGTTGGCGAAGTTCAAACTAAGTTACCTGGTGAGGGCGGCTTCGTGGAAACCCGAATTTGATATTCGGTTAGATAATATTTCGCAGCCTCTTGAACTATCACGTCGGGCAAAAATAAGCCAGAATTCAGGCGAAGAATGGAAAGATATCAAGCTTACGCTTTCGACCGGAAATCCAAATGAATCGGGAACGGAGCCAAAACTTTCGCCATGGTATATCGGGGGTAACTACGGTGGTTATCTGAATCTGAGCAATAAAACCAGGAACGAACCCGATCGTTCGGTGATTGAAAAACCATACACAGGCGTCGCTTTCAACGGGCGTGTTACAGGAAGGGTTTATTCACTTGACGATGGGGGTGGAATTCCTGGTACATCTGTTATATTAAAAGGCACTTCAAGAGGCGTTCTTACAGATTTGCATGGGAATTACACTATTGATGCTGCAGTTGGGAAGGAATTACAATATAGTTTTAAATGGGGTATCCGATCATCTCCCGTGCTGATTTTTTGATGATATTTTCATAAGAAATAGGCTCAGCCGTTACCCCTTGCTCAATAAGTCTCAGGAACAATAGCCCTCTACTTTTTGATGTTCGTCTATTATACCTGAAA
>JBBQSY010000007.1:0-59374 GCA_038213495.1 Bacteroidales bacterium | reverse complement strand
GATACATTAAAGGAATGTTTAGTGCCAAACTGGGGAATTTCGATACAGGCATCCACCATTTCCATTACATCGTCGCTCACACCATTCACTTCATTACCAAAAATCAATGCAATATTCTCGGAAGCATCAGCAATATAATCTTCAAGTGCAATGCTTCCCACAGCCTGTTCAACTGCAATAATTTTGTATCCTGCCTCTTTAAGTTGGCTGATGGCGGCAGTTGTTTCGGAGAAGTACTGCCATTTAACCGATTCAGTAGCACCCAAAGCCGACTTATTGATTTCGCGGTTTGGCGGCGTGGCGGTTATTCCACACAAAAATATCTCCCGGATCCTGAAAGCATCCGAAGTTCGAAAAATGGAACCAATATTATGCTGGCTCCGGATATTGTCGAGTACACAAATTACAGGCAGTTTTTCGAGGTAATTGAATTGTTCAACGCTTACCCTGTTGAGTTCATCCATGTTAAGTTTTCGCATTCGCATCAGATTAAACGGCAAATTTAAACGTTTTAAACAGCCTGAATACTTAAAATTTATTAACACTTTAGCTGGGCAGAGAAAAATCATGACAGATAATCCTATATTTGCCGTAGCAATTTATAAAATCGGGAAGTGATAAAAGGCAAAGATAAGGAAGAAGTAGTGGTAACGCCGCTTATGAAGCAGTACAATACCATCAAGGCTAAATACCCTGATGCGTTATTGTTGTTCAGGGTAGGTGATTTTTATGAAACTTTCGGTGCTGATGCCATAAAAGCCTCAGAGATACTGGGAATTGTACTTACCCGGCGGGCCAATGGCTCGGCAGCTTATATTGAACTTGCTGGTTTTCCGCATCATTCGCTCGATACGTACCTTCCGAAACTTGTTCGTGCTGGCTACCGTGTTGCCATCTGCGATCAGCTTGAAGACCCTAAACTTACGAAAACCATAGTTAAACGTGGCGTTACCGAGTTGGTTACACCAGGGGTTTCGTATAACGATAAAATCCTCGAAAATAAGGAAAATAATTTCCTTGCGTGTATTCATCTCCTTCCGAAAGCATCGGGAATTGCATTCCTCGATATATCGACCGGCGAGTTTTTACTGGCACAAGGCTCCAACGATTATATTGAAAAGCTTCTGCAGACATTCCGTCCATCGGAAGTAATTGTTCAGAAAAACAAACGACAGCAGTTTATCGAGACTTTCAGCGACAAGTATTATTTCTCGTATTTTGATGAGTGGGTATTTACCATTGAGTTTACCAAAGAACTGCTGCTTAAGCAATTCGGGACTGCATCGCTTAAAGGATTCGGCATAAGCGAACTCGAAAACGGTGTAATTGCAGCCGGAATTGCCTTGTACTACCTTTCGGAAACACAACACGATAAGGTTCAGCATATCTGTAAAATAGCCAGAATTGAAGAAGATCATTTTGTGTGGCTCGACAAGTTCACCGTCAGAAATCTTGAATTATTGCAATCGCCCAACGATAATGCAAATACACTTCTTTCCACTATTGACAAAACCATTTCACCCATGGGAGCACGCCTGCTGAGGCGCTGGATTTTACTTCCGCTGAAGGACAGGCTACCTGTTACCGAACGGTTGGAGATAGTTGACTATTATATAAATAAGGAATCGTTTACCGAAATAGTTGAACAAAATATTAAAACCATTGGCGACCTTGAGCGCCTGATCTCAAAAGTAGCTGTTAGCCGGGTAAATCCACGCGAGGTATTGCAGATACGTCGGGCTTTACAGGCACTTATACCGATAAAAAGTGCATGCCTCCATGCTTCGCACAAACCGCTCAACCACCTCGGAGAGCAAATTAACCCCTGCGAACTGATTGCAGATAAGATCGGACAGACCATACAAGATGATCCCCCTACCATGGTATCGAAAGGCCAGGTAATAGCTGCCGGCGTTTCGGACGAACTGGATGAATTACGGAATCTTGCTTTTTCGGGAAAAGATTACCTGATCAAACTTCAGCAGCGTGAGATTGAACGAACCGGCATTACTTCGCTGAAAGTCAGCTTCAATAATGTTTTTGGCTACTACCTCGAAGTTACCAATTCACACAAGGACAAAGTTCCGCCCGAATGGATGCGCAAACAAACGCTTGTAAATGCTGAGCGATACATTACAGAAGAGTTAAAGGAATATGAGCAGAAGATTCTTGGCGCTGAGGAAAAAATATTCGACATCGAAAACAGGCTTTACAACGAACTTATTCTGCAACTGGCCGAATATGTGCAGCCGGTGCAGCTTAACGCCCAGCTTATCGCGAGGCTCGATTGCCTGCTATCCTTTGCCCGCGTTGCCAAAACCAGCCGCTATGTAAAGCCACAGCTCAACGATTCCTATACTGTTGAAATTAAAAACGGTCGGCATCCGGTTATTGAAAAACATTTGCCCACAGGCGAAGAATATATTGCCAATGATGTAATGCTCGATAACGATGGTCAGCAGATCATAATTCTAACTGGGCCGAACATGTCGGGAAAGTCGGCATTGCTGAGGCAAACCGCACTTATAGTACTGATGGCTCAGATAGGTAGCTTTGTGCCTGCCGACGCGGCTAAAATAGGCATGGTGGATAAAATTTTTACCCGCGTTGGCGCTTCGGATAACATTACTTCGGGCGAATCGACCTTTATGGTCGAGATGAATGAAACAGCGAGTATCCTTAATAATATCTCGAACCGCAGCCTGATTTTGCTCGATGAAATCGGTCGTGGCACCAGTACTTACGATGGCATTTCCATTGCACGGGCAATAACCGAATACCTTCACGATCATCCGCTTTATCGCGCCAAGGTACTTTTTGCAACCCATTACCACGAACTGAACGAAATGGCGGCAAGCAAGCCCCGTATCCGCAATTACCATGTGGCGGTGAAGGAAATAGGCAAGAAGGTAATTTTTCTGCGAAAGCTTACACCAGGTGGCAGTGAGCATAGTTTTGGTATTCATGTGGCACGTATGGCCGGTATGCCGGGAAGTGTATTGCAGAGAGCTACAAATATTCTTTCGCAACTCGAAAAGAAGCATGTTACTGATGATCAGGATACTGACACCATTTCAACAAAAACTGATAAAAAAGCAGACGATATACAGTTAAGTTTTTTTCAGTTGGATGACCCTTTGCTCGAACGCATACGCGACGACATTATGGCTTTGGATATTAACACATTAACACCGGTAGAAGCCCTGATGAAACTGAACGGAATTAAAAATTTGCTGAAAAAATATTAGAGAAATTTTGGGAATAAAAAAATGTGTGTATCTTTGCACTCCCATTACGATAACAATGCGAAAGTAGCTCAGTTGGTAGAGCACGACCTTGCCAAGGTCGGGGTCGCGAGTTCGAGTCTCGTCTTTCGCTCTGCTTGTTAAGACCTCCTGTTTGCAGCACGGAGGTTTTTTTTTCAGCTGCCCGAATGGTGAAATAGGTAGACACGAAGGACTTAAAATCCTTTGGCCATTGCGGCCGTGCCGGTTCGATTCCGGCTTCGGGTACATTAAAAAACGCTAATAATTTGTCATACAAATTATTAGCGTTTTTGATTACATGTGTTTCTCATATAAAACCGGTATATCTATCTTCATTTGTAGCTCTATGCTCATTTAACAATATACAGCGATTAAAAACTAAATCTTACTGCCTCTGCACATGTCTTGCATTTTAATTTAGATATCATTTTAATTATGAACAAGGTGAGATCGAGTAAAATTTAAGACTAAAGCCATTTCACCCATTCAATAAATCATGAAATGAATTCCCGGTATTTAATATCTTATTGACTCAAATTAAAACACTTAATCATGTCAGGTGAAAAATTGAGATTCTTCAATAATAAATCATATTTCTTCTCGCTTTCATAACCATTGTTTCCCGGTCGAGTAGAGTCTGAATAGCTTGCTCATTAAGAAATAACTCTTCCTCACCGGTTGGATTTTCCTTCCAGAATGGTACAATATTTATCCTGATATGTCTTTCTTTCATGCAATCAACGGCTTTACGGATTGGAGCGTTAGTCAGCCAATTATTATCCAAGCTTAAAAAATAAAATTCATTTTCAGTTGTACTATATTTTAACATTTTAGCTCCATTGCAAATTATACTTGTTTTTGATAAGACGTTTCTATTTTGATACAGATAATACTCGTAGTACATAAACCCGTCACCGCCTATTATCATAACATCTTCATCTTTTTTACCTGTAACCAGTTTAGCAATTTGCTCCGTATCTGAAATAATTTTCTGTCTGTAATAGTGATCCGCAAAAAGGGAACCTACCGGGAAAGAAGCTATTACCCGACCTTCAATTTCTTTTTTAAATGGGTATATCTTAGAGATAGGATAATATAAAACCCAAGCAATTGCATAAGAAATAATTAGCATTGAGATAAGAACTAACACCTGGCGTTTCCTGAATACAGAAATTACATAAGCTACAGCGACCAAAGTAATAATGGGAATGGTTGGTGCAATAATCCGACCAGTATCCATACCTCGAAAAACAAGAAAAATACTCCATGGAATAATCCACGATAACAACAATACTCCAAACCTGGACAAGAACCCAAATCGGAATAAGCCAAGTACGGCAAGAAAAGCGATGAGCAGGTTCAATGACAATACCCACTCGGTGCAATTCTTTATGATATTGCGGATTATATATTCTGGTTCCAGTCTGGAAGCAATGTGATAGGATAATGTACTATCCGAAAAATTGATCAGATAGCCCAACACAAAATATCGCATAGCTAAAAGAAAAAACAGGACTATCAATAATGAGCCTGATGTTTTAAAGACGTTTGAAACAGATAATGCCCGTCTAAAATACAAAAGACCGAAAAAAGCGCCGAAGGCCAATACAATGTCGAGCCTTATTACTACGGCAATTGTGGATAATATACTAAACAAAATCCAAAGAAATCCAGATTGCTTCTTAGAAGGTTCTGAACGAATAATCTTATCAAAAATGAGCAGGGAATTTATAAAAAAAGCCAAAGATATTAATCCCGGATTTCCATAATGACTCAATAACCAAATACTTGGCGAAAGCAAAACTGCCATACAAGTAAAAAAAGATAATTTTTTATCAGAATATAATGAACTAAAAAAAAGAAACAGACTAATCTGCAGCGCCACCGAGGCAATAGCATTCAAATTGTTCATCAAACTACTCAAACTCGCAAAACCACCAAAAATTTTCTCCAAAAATGACAACAACAAATAGTAACCCAGACTCATTTCTCCATTAAAGACCTGGGGTATCTGCACAATGCCTTTTTCTATGACAGTCTGAAAGCCCATTAAGTAATGCATCGAATCCCCTCCAAATATTCCCTTGAAAACGAAAAAAAACGCTGTTATGCAAGAAATAACTACGAGAGCAATAATTTCTTTATTAACTTTCAGATAGTTAATTGCATTAATCTTCGGAGAACTCAAAGCAGCCATAATTCAAATTTTTTCTTAATAATGAATATATTCTGTGTCAGATTATGCGTGGGGATAAGTTTTATTTACAATACTTTACTTCTGTTCCGCTTCGATTAACCCCTTCCAAAAGAGAGCTGAAAAAGTGCAAAAAATGAACATTTAAAACATCTGGGAGTGCAATCAAATTTTATAAACAGGAAATTTAACCCCTAACTATGGATTATAAACATGCCAATATATTATAATGTTTAAAGTAAAATTACTATAAAAATAATTATTATTACAGTTATGCAAAATAATATTGTACTGCTATCCGGAAGAATAATACATGGCATTAACCTTTGGTAAGCCCTTAACTCATAAAATCTCTGCAAGCAATGGAAATTAAATTAAACCCAAATTACGCAATAGGAGACAACGTCGAACTATTTGCGTTATACCGATTGTACATTCGTAATAGTCCAAATGCTTTGGACTAAACGACTGTTACATCGGCATTTTAATCAGTTGGGTTAACCCCTCCCGATAAAATCGGGAAGCAAATCTTTGTATTTCAATGATTTTCAATTGAAATACATTAGATTTGTTTCATCGATTACGCTACTGCGTAATTTGGGTTAAAAAAGAAAATTAAGGCGCCTTAAAAATAAGAATGAAGATTGCAATCATAAAAGAACTCTTTGTACAGGCAGGAATAAATGAAATCATCAGATTTTGTCAACACCGGGAACATGAAGAAACGAAGGACTTAAAATCCATTGGCCATTGCTACCATGCCGGTTCGATTCCGGCTTCGGGTACAAAAAGCTTTCAACAATATTTTGAAAAGCTTTTTTATTTTTCTTACTTCACCCGCTTTTCTTATAACGGATTTCTTTACATTTGATAATATTAACTACTTTTAAAATGAGCAGCAACAATAGCAAAAACAACCGCAGGAATTTTATAAAACGGGCAGCTGCAGGAACCGCCGCCTTTGGTCTTGCTTCAGTAACCAATATTTTTGGTGAAACATCAAATACGGATTACCAGGGGATTTCACCTGAGAAAACCAGACCGGCTTCAAAAGGCAAATCGGTGATGGGTCTCCGTTGCGAACCCATGGAAACAGTGCGTATCGGGCTTATCGGACTAGGTATGCGCGGGAGTGAAGCTGTAAGGAGGCTGATACAGGTTGAAGGCATTGAATTGAAAGCAATCGCTGATGTAGTCCCAAAAGCTGTTTCAGAGGCTAACAAACAGATTACCGATGCAGGCTTAAAACCAGCATTAGCATATACCGGTGGTGAAGATTGGAAAAAAATCTGTGAACGCGATGATATAGATCTTATTTATCAATGTACCCCATGGTATCTGCACACGTCTGTAGCTGTTTATGCTATGAAACATGGAAAGCATGCAGCAATCGAAGTTCCTGCTGCGACCACAATGGAAGAATGCTGGGCACTGGTTGATACTGCCGAAGAAACTCAGCGTCATTGCATGATGCTGGAGAACTGTTGTTATGATTTCTTTGAGCTGAATACCCTAAATATGGCACGTAATGGAGTATTTGGCGAAATATACCATGCCGAAGGTGCCTACATTCATGACCTGAGATGGCTCAAATTCATGAAAGAGGGTGGTTACTACAACAGGTGGCGGCTTGATTACAGCAAGAAACATACAGGCAACCTTTACCCTACCCATGGCCTTGGACCCTTAGCACAGATAATGGGTATAAACAGGGGAGACAGGTTCGAATACCTGTCATCAATTTCGACCAATCAAAGAGGAATGTCATTGTATGCCAACGAAAAATTTGGTGCACATTCAGAAGATGCTTTACAAACTTATATGCTGGGCGATATGAATACCACTGTAATTCGCACGCTAATGGGTAAAACCATAATGATTCAGCACGATACTACCAGCCCGCGCCCATATAACCGCATACACCTGATCAGTGGTACAAAAGGCATGGCTGTAAAATATCCTGTTGAGAATATTGCTCTTGAACCTTCGGCCCACGAATTTCTAAATAAGGAAGACTTTGATGCCCTGATGACTCAATACGAACATCCTTTATCCAAACAGATAGGTGAAAAGGCAAAGAAAGTCGGCGGACACGGAGGCATGGATTTCATAATGGATTACCGTCTGATCTATTGCTTGCGCAAAGGTTTACCCCTCGATCAGGATGTTTACGATGCGGCAGCCTGGTGCAGTTTAGTGCCTTTAAGCGAGAAAAGTGTACTTAACAGGGGAAACTCTGTTGATGTACCTGATTTCACAAGGGGTATGTGGGAAGATGCTAAACCCTGGCCGGTTGTTACTATTGACTAAATCAAAATAGTTGCCGGGTATATAACTACAAGGTGCAGGTCTGTTTTGCTAACAGGAAACTACTTTGATCTGGAGGCTTTAAACATCAGTCCGGTTTTGATTCCGATATAAAAATTATGGGAGCCCGTATATGTTCCATCCAGTTGAGGAATTTTCCATTCGATGTTGTTGATGTCAGTTAATCCAAAGGCAGTGTTGAAGGAAAGAAGGAACATTGCATTTCCGGAATCACTAAGTTTATAAAGCTTATTCAGTGAAAAACTTAATGCAACATCAGTTTTATTAAACCGATCCCTGATATCTCCTTTTTTCATTCCAATAGGATTAGGCAAATCCTCAACCCCCCCTTTTCTGAAAACCTCCTGCTGAGCAGTGAGCAGTATCATAATATCAGGACCAAACGCTATCCAGGTCGGATTCTGTGTATAAGGTATATGTTTCATGATCTGGAGAGGAATTTCCAGATACGTTAACTTTACTTTTCGTTCAGCATCTATTTCTCTGAGTACTCCACTGTAATTCTGTCCCAGTTTGCTGGCTGAAAGAGATCCACTGAAACCCCACTGATCGCTGAAGAAATAACTTGCTCCTATTCCCCCTGTAAAGCCAAAAGTAGTAGAATATTCAAGTTCCGGATTACCATAAGCATTCTGATAGACAATCCAGTTGCTATTGAGTCCGGTTATCGCGTTTATCCATAATGTACCTTCCTCCTGAGCCTGCACTTTTGAAGCCAGCAGAAAGATAAATATGATTGCCAAACTAAGGATACATTTTTTCATTTACATTGTATTTATTTCAGATAGCTAACTCCGCTATAACGTAACAATTAATTTAGATTTATTTCAGTGTATGTGTTAGTATAAACAAGTTCTTATCTCAATCAAAAAAATAACTGTAAGCTGGTATCAAAAAAAAAGCCAAGTACTGCAATTATATATCTACGTTACAAAAGTAGACAATAATATTATTCAACTTTTATTAGATCAAAATGAATTTTCATTAGTAAAATTCAGATTTTCGGCAAATTGAATTATTTCGGTCTGATTTTCATCAAAATAAAGAACTTTATCAGCCTGTGCAAGGTAAGCCGAAACATCTTTTGTCCTTTCTTCTCCTTTCAACTTCATCATCATCAGAAACAGTCCCGGATTGATCGTGTCGCGCAAGCTCCTGCTTTCACAAACTACTATCTGATTATTAATGTACTTTGATAGAAAATGTAATATGGCTTGCTCAATAAAAACATCCTCAACCCGGATATAGTATACGTGAGCTGCGCCAGCTCTGAGCATTTTAGCCGTATCTTTCTCAGATTTGAGATTTACCTCCTCGAAAATTGTATAACCTGATGTTACATCATTCTTACTATGATTTCCATGAAAATCGCTTTCACCCGGCCTGATACTGCTGACTTTAAGCGCAATTATCTCTTGAACTGAAGCCAGTTTACTGATAATTTTACAGGCAAGCGTGGTTTTGCCTGAATGGCGTGAATTGCCACCAATCAATATCATATTCGGGATATCAAGCATATCAGGAATGATTCAAAATTTTGGGGAGTTATTCATTGAGATCAACGATTAACCTGTTAAATTCCTTTTGCATAATCTTGTCCATACGCTGGTGAAAAACATCGAAGGATTTAACAAGACGACGGCCTTCGGGTGACAATTTTGTGCTTCCGCCTTCCTGACCTCCGCGAACCGTTTCGAGCAATTGAAATCCAAGCATTTTTTCAATTTTGCGCATATCATTCCATGTGCGGCGGTAGGTTATTCCCATTTGTTCGCAAGCTCCTACCAGAGAACCACACTCATCAATCTTTTTTAGGATTTTCCATTTCCCGTCACCCAGTATTCCATCACCCTGAAGAGAAGAAAACCAGATTTTATATTCCGGTTTAAGGTTTTCAAATTTATTCATAAGGAGACTTATTAATGGAAATATGTTTTGAAATATTATTGGTAAAAAAAATTGTAAATCACAAGAATACAGAGCAATCGAAAACTCAAACAACTCTATTTTTTAAAAGAACCAGGCATCAGGAATTCAACTGAGTCCACAGTATTTCTTTGAGGTTAGGAAGGCCCAGTTTTGTGTGCGACGAAATAAATACCGAAGGAATACGCGGTAACTCTTTTTTTAATAATTTCATCATCTCCTCATCCAGCATATCACTTTTTGATATTGCCAGAAGGCGTCCTTTGTTAAGCAGTTCAGGATTGAATTGTTTTAATTCATTGAGAAGGATTTTATATTCCTTTTTTATATCCTTGCTATCTGCAGGGATCATAAATAGCAGAACGGAGTTGCGTTCGATATGACGTAGAAATCTTACGCCGAGCCCTTTACCTTCATGAGCGCCCTCAATAATACCAGGGATATCAGCCATTACAAAAGACTTATCGTCATAATAAGGGACAATACCGAGGTTTGGCCTGAGGGTGGTGAACGGATAATCTGCTATTTCGGGTTTGGCAGCAGACAGTACTGAGAGCAATGTTGATTTACCAGCATTTGGGAAGCCGACTAGTCCTACATCAGCCAGTATTTTAAGTTCAAATATTTTCCAGCACTCAGTAAATGGTTCGCCGGGTTGGGCATATCTGGGGGCCTGGTTTGTAGATGTTTTGAAATGATCGTTACCCATGCCTCCCCGACCACCCGGCACTATGATATGCATTTCGTCGTGAGCCGTTACTTCAAATTCCACTTCACCGGTTTCAGGGTCACGCACTACCGTTCCCAAGGGAACTTCAATAATCCTGTCGTCCCCGTTTGCACCTGTCGACAGTGCTTTTGAACCACTTTCACCATCGCCTGCAATAATATGCTTGGTATAGCGTAAGTGGAGCATGGTCCACAATTGTTGGTTCCCTTTAATTATGATATGGCCTCCCCTTCCTCCGTCACCGCCGTCAGGGCCTCCCCTGGGATTGCTTTTACTGCGGTGATAGTGATGAGAACCTGCTCCACCCTGGCCTGATCGCAAATAGATCTTTACATAATCAACAAAACTGGAACTGGCCATTGGTATTTATTTAAATCGATTTATTCAAAAGAGTAATTAACTATTTAAACACGAAGTGGTACTTAAATCTGTATAATTAAGAGGCTCGCTTACCCCTCCTAATTAAAACAAATAAGTGTCGCTTAAGTTAATTCCCGGTATATATTATCTTGAAAGTTTCATAGCCGACTGAACAGTATCTGAAAGCCGCCCGAATATTTCCTCGTTGGATCCTACTGCATTAACGACCACATGCTTGTTCTGTTTTTTGTACATTTCCATTACAGGAGCGGTTTTGGTTTCGTATTCTTCGAGCCGGTGAATAATCAGTTCGGTGGAAACATCGTAAATACGCGCCATGTCAGAGCGTCCGCGCTTATCAAGCCGCTTGATCAGTTCGATGGTAGGAGCGGTGAGTTCAACCACATAGGATACCCGCATATTCATACGGCGTAGCAAACCATCCAGGATATACGATTGAAGAATAGTGCGGGGAAATCCTTTAAAAACAAAACCATTTACATTGTTTTGTACTTTCATTTCCCGTTCGATCAATTGGATTACAATTTCATCCGATACAAGATCTCCCCTTTCGAGGGTTTCTTTTACTTTTTTTCCAAGTTCAGTCTCGGCCTTAATTTCTTTACGCAGCAAGGATCCTGTTGAGATGTAGAAGAAATTAAATTTTTTCGCCAACATATTCCCCTGTGTTCCTTTTCCTGCACCGGGAGGGCCGGACAATACAAGGTTGAACCATTCTTTTTCAAGCATCAATTCAATTGAATTGCACAGAGCATCAAAGATTTCAGGAATTGGCCCAACACCTTTTATCGGCACATAAAGATTTCGTTCCTGATAGTAACCTATTACCGGGGAAGTTTTACTTTTATACTCCTGGAGCCTGAATTTAATAACTTCTTCAGTATCATCAGGACGGCCCGATATTTTTCCTCGTTCAATAAGCCTGCGTGTAAGCTCTAAGTCAGGAACTTCGAGACTCAGCATACAGGAAAGAGAAGTATTTAATTTAAGCAATAGCCCATCGAGGATGTATGCCTGAACCAGGGTACGGGGAAAACCGTCGAAGAGAATGCCTTGTTTATCTGAGCTGGTAATGATTTTCTTCTCTATGAGTTCGACCATAATTTCATCGGAAACCAGGCCTCCACTACCAATCAGATCTTTTACCTGCATTCCTAAGTCTGTACCTTCGGAAATTTCCTGGCGTAACAGATCGCCGGTTGAAATATAAGCGAGGTTATACTTCTCAATCAGCATCTGCGATTGAGTACCTTTTCCGGCTCCGGGAGGTCCGAAGAGTGCAATATTAAGCATATCAGAATGGTTTTATTTTGAATCCCTGTTTAACAGGCTGCAAGTTTTTTGTTAATACTTATCTGGATGAAAGACAAAAAATATGTAATGATTATCCTTCAACTATTTTATAAATGTCACTGGAGTTTCGGCCTAACCCATCATAATCAAGGCCATATCCTACCACAAACTCGTTTGGGATACTGAAGCACACATAGTCAATGGGGAATTTCATCTTAAATGCATCAGGTTTAAGCAGGCAAGTGGCAATCATAACTTTGGCCGGCTCCATTTCAGTTAGTGTTTTATGAAAACGATCCAGAGTAAGTCCGGTATCGACTATATCTTCAATAACCACTATTGTACGTCCTTTAATATCAAGATCGAGGCCTATTATCTGCTGGACCACACCTGAGCTTTGTATTCCCTGGTAGGATGACAGCTTTACAAACGCTATTTCACAATCTATTGTCACTCTTTTCAGCAAGTCGGAAGCAAAAATAAAAGCGCCATTTAGTACCACAACAAACAGAGGTTTTTTACCTGCCAGCTCAGTATTAATGCGAGTTGAAAGTTCGAGGACCTTCGCTTGAATATCGTTGTTACGTATAAATCTTTTGAAGCTTTTATCCTTCAATTTCCAGATTTCGGGCATATTGGAATGGTTTAGGATTGTAATGCCTGCAAAATTACGTTTAAAGCGCGAAATATCAAGCAAAAAGATGAAACAGCGGCGTATTTTTGGTGAAACAAGCCATTTCAATGTATCAGGGTTAAAATTCAAACCAAAAAATTAAGATTTTACTTAATTTCGCAAAAAAATAAATCATGACACCTTTCGTAAGTATAATAATGGGAAGCACAAGCGATCTGCCTGTAATGGAAGAAGCGGCAAAAGTGCTGAATGAATTACACATTCCTTTTGAAATGAACGCTTTATCAGCGCACCGGACACCGGAGAAAGTAGAGGAATTTGCACGAAATGCGCATAGCCGCGGAATAAAGGTTATTATTGCCGGTGCCGGCATGGCAGCACATCTGCCAGGTGTTATCGCTGCTTTTACAGCGCTACCGGTTATTGGTGTTCCTGTAAAATCGTCATTCGACGGGATGGATTCGTTACTCGCAATTGTCCAGATGCCTCCAGGAATTCCGGTAGCGACAGTAGCCGTAAATGGAGCACGAAATGCAGGAATACTGGCTGCACAGATGATATCGCTAAGCGATACTGAGCTTTTCGCAAGGCTGGTAGCTTTCAAGGAAGATCTCAAAAAAAAGATTATCCAGGCGAATGAAGAGCTTGTTAAAGTGAAGTATGAATTTAAAGTATAGGTAAATTTACCCTATTTACGAAATTGGAGGTCCATTTTATCGGAAAAAGAAATGGGATATCGGTTTCAGGTTTTCAGATAATAAATGACATTATTTTAATGGTTTACCTGCATGGTCTCATTTTCTCAGAGCATCCGTTGGAATGGGTACTGTATGCCCCAGACCTCCTGCCAGATCGTCGTTAAAAGTGGTGGGTACATTGTTTGCCTCGGAGCGCTGTTTCCAGGTCACATGTTCTCTACCATCGTCTTTCCGGATCATAGTTATGCAATTTTCGACAGGGCAAATTAAGGAACATAAGTTGCAACCGACACAATTCTCTTCAATAATACGGGGCGTTCTGTTATTTTTATCCTCATTCAGCCCGATTGCCTGGTGAGCCCCGTCTTCGCATGCAATGTAACACAATTGACATCCGATACATTTTTCTTCGTCGATAGTTGCCTTAACACTGTATTTGAGATTAAGTTCTTCCCATTGTTTAACGTTAGGCAGGGCTTTACCTACAAATTGGTCAATTGAAGCAAAGCCATGAGAATCCATATATTGCTCCAGGCCAACAGTCATTTCACGGATAATTCCAAAGCCATAGTGCATAACAGCCGTACAAACCTGCAGAGACGAAGCTCCCAGCAACAAAAATTCCACCGCATCACGCCAGTTTTCAATGCCTCCGATTCCCGATATCGGCAATTGGACCAATGGATGCTGGGCACAATTCTTCACCATATTAAGTGCGATAGGTTTAACAGCCGGACCACAATATCCGCCATTGGAGCTGTGATTTTCAACTATCGGGTACGTAACAAATTTATCGATATCAACTCCAACCAGGCTTTGTATCGTATTGATCAATGAAATTGCATTTGCTCCGGCACGACGCGCTGCCTGAGCAGGTTCGGTGATATCGGAAATATTTGGTGTGAGCTTTACAATTACCGGAATTTTTGCAACTTCCATTACCCAGCGCGTAATTGTTTCGAGCACTTCGGGTTCCTGTCCGACAGCAGAACCCATGCCTCTTTCGCACATTCCGTGAGGACAACCAAAATTCAGTTCAATGCCGTCAGCACCCGCATTTTGAACATCATTTACAATTTGCTGCCATTCCTTTTTGGTTTGCACCATCAACGAAGCGATAACAGCATGGCCAGGGAAATATTTTTTAACCTCTTCCATTTCCCGAAGGTTATCCATCAAACGACGGTCAGTGATGAGTTCAATATTGTTGAACCCAACAACTCTGTTACCCCTGTGATTTATGGCCCCGTAACGGCTCGATACATTCACAACGGGTATTCCGAGTGTTTTCCATACAGCTCCACCCCAGCCCTGGTCGAAGGCTTTCATAATCTGGTAACCAGAGTTCGTGGGTGGTCCGGAAGCAAGCCAAAATGGATTTGGTGCTTTAATGCCGGCAAAATTTATTTTTAGATCAGCCATAAATTCTCTTTTAAAAATTTTTCCAGGTCTATTTAGTCAAAAACTGATGGATTCCTTTTCCTGCGATTTTCCCTTCGGCAGCTGCGTTTACAACTTCAGCCCCACCATTTACAGCATCACCGCCTGCAAAATATCTGGGATTTGAGGTTTGCCCCGTTTCCGGATTAACCGAGACCCGCCCGGTAACATCAATTTTCAGTGAGGGAATATTCGTAAGCATGGGCGTTTGTTTCAGCTGTCCGGTTGCTTTTATTACCAGATCACATTCGAGGACAAACTCGCTGCCAGAAATATTGGTGAGTTTTCCGTTAACAGTTTCAGTGCGGATAAATTTCACACCTTCAACAGTACTTCCGCCTACGATTTCGACCGGAGCAATGTTAAACATACCTTGAACACCGGTAACTTTAGCCAGATCGTATTCGAAATAATACGCTTTCATTTCGCTTTCCGACCTGCGGTAAGCTACAATTACATTTCCGGCACCTAATCTTGCAGATTCCGAAGCAGCGTCCATAGCAGTATTGCCACCTCCTAACACGATTACTTTATTTGCAATCGGCTCTTCGCCCGGCTTTGTTTTGATTTGCTCTATAAATTCGGTTGCCCCAATGCTTCCGGGCGTACCTTCTCCCCTGATTTTAATTTCTGCCGAATTTCCCAGTCCAATGCCCAGGAATATAGCATCATATTTGGTTTCTAAAGTTTCAATTTCAGATTTGGTTGCAATACGTTGATTGTAAAAGATAGCAAAGCCAAACTGATTTCGCAGGTATTCCACTTCAATCAGAGCTTCCTTGTTGGTAATCTTATAAGGTGCAACACCATGTAAAGCCAATCCTGAAGGATTATTCCGTGCCTCAAAAATATCTACTTTGTATCCTGCCGTTCTGAGCTCGCAGGCACATGCGATTCCTGCCGGGCCTGCTCCGATAATGGCTACCGATTTCCCGTTATCAGCGGGTATCTCGAAATAACGCTGATCTGTTAATATAGCATTGTTGGTTGCAAAATTCTGTAACCGGCCTATATCAAGTGCCTGGATATTTACTTTAGTAAAAACACAGGCTCCTTCACAAAGTACTTCAGTAGGACAAACTTTACCACATGTATTTCCCAGGTAATTCGACTGGTATATTGTTTTGGCTGCACCAGTCAAATTACCATTATTTATCTGCCTGATAAACAACGGAATATCAATAGATGTCGGACATGCCAGGGTACAGGGTGCATTATAACAAAACAAGCATCTTGAACTTTCATAGTATGCCTCTGAGCTGTTCATCAAGGGTTTAATCTGTGGAAATCTTTTCTCGTTATCCGGCATATTTTTGGATTTTTTTGATTCGGCTATTCGTATGATTTCTTATGAGCAGTGAGTTGATTATCAGGAAATATTTCTTTGGGTTGATGGGTTGTAGGTTGATAGGGTTAAGGGTTGATGTGTTGATGTGTTGATGTGTTGTCGGGTTGTCGGGTTGTCGGGTTGTCGGGTTGTCGGGTGTATGAGTTTGTGGGTAAAAAGGTTGATGTGTTGATAGGTTTTAGTTGATTGGGTTTTTGGGGTTGGTTTTTGGGGTAGACTGGCATAATGAATTTAACATTAGGTCAATAGAATCTATTTCATATCTTACGCTTTTTAAAGAATCATCTTGTATAAAATCCAGGTCGTTTGATAATATTATTTGGTTCAAAACTTCAATTAAACTACCGAAGGCTATTTGATAAAATCTTGCCTGATCCTTACGACTCCATCGAGTACTCCCTCCAGCGATATTAAAGCTAACAGAAATACCTGCCCGTCTGATTTGACTTGTCAATCCAAATTTTTCTTCATTCGGAAAGGGGCTGGTTAATTGATAAACACTTTTAACAAGCATTCTTGACTTCTGCCACACCTCCAAATTTTCAAAAGCGTAAGCCACATGCTTCTATTTTATAAAACTGTGCAAACATGGTAAAGCTTCAACGAGCCGATCCATCAACCACTCAGCTGTTCAACGTAACAACCAATCATCCCTTCATCCATTTTCAGAATGGCACTTATGAACTGATAATTAATCATATTAAAACTCTGCAATTCGTTTGTAGGTTTCAGGCCGCCTGTCGCGGTAAAATTGCCACACAGAACGTACTTCACTGATCATATCCAGATCAAATTCAGCAACCAGGAGTTCGTCGTTGTCTTCGGATGCCTGTGCAAATATTTGTCCGCGTGGGTCAACGAAATATGATGAACCATAAAATTTGCCTATATTCCATGGCTTTTCAATTCCCACCCTGTTGATACATCCCATAAAATAACCGTTGGCGGCAGCATGTGCAGGTTGTTCCAGCTTCCATAAATATTGAGAAAGTCCTGCAACTGTTGCTGAAGGATTGTAAACAATTTCAGCTCCATTCAGTCCCAGTTCCCTGGCACCTTCGGGGAAATGTCGGTCGTAGCAGATATAAACGCCGACTTTAGCATATTTCGTCTGAAAAACAGGATATCCCAGATTACCAGGTTTAAAAAAGTATTTTTCATAAAAGCCCGGAGCAACCTGTGGAATATGGTTTTTTCTGTATTTTCCCAGGATTGTACCGTCCGCATCAATCACAACAGCTGTATTATACAATAACCCCGGCATTTCCTGTTCATATATTGGTACAACTATGACCATGTTGTATTTTTTTGCCATGCCCTGCATACGTTCAACCGTTTTACCGGGAATGGATTCGGCGGCTTTGTACCATTCATTGCTCTGACCTGGACAAAAATACGGGCCATTAAATATTTCCTGTAAACACAAAATCTGTACACCTTGTTTGCCTGCATTTTCGATGAATGGAATATGTTTCTGAATCATTGCTTCTTTTATTTCGGCAATGCTGCCTTCTCCTTCCGATATTGAAACAGACATCTGAATCAAACCTGATTTAATTTTTCGTGCCATGGTATTTGCTTTGATTAATGATTAATTATACTGAAAGGAACCCTTGTTTTGTTTCAAATACTTGTTTACAAAACATTTGTTGATTTTGCCCTTTTTATGAATTTGCCGTAGCCTTTATCGATTTTCACTTTTCCGCCTTCAATTGCGACCTTTCCACGGAGGATAACAGTTTCTGCCTTACCGGTAACCTCATGTCCTTCGTAAGCTGAATAATCGCAGCGATGATGATGTGTGGTTGCTGAGAGTACATGTTTCTTTTCAGTATCGAAAATCACGATATCGGCATCACTGCCCACTGCAATCGTACCTTTTTTAGGGAACATTCCGAATATTTTAGCCGATGAGGTTGAGGATATATCGACCATTTTATTCAGGCTGATTTTCCCTTTTTTCACTCCCTCCGAAAAAATCAATTCCACCCGGTGTTCGATACCGGGAGCACCATTTGGAATCTTTGTAAAGTCATTTTCGCCTTTTCGTTTATCGTCCCACATAAACGGGCAATGGTCGGTAGCAAGTGTATTTATAACTCCCTGGTCAATAGCAGCCCAAAGCGCTGCCTGGTCTTTTTTCTCGCGTATGGGTGGGCTCATAACCCATTTTGCACTCTCGAAACCCCGATCGTAGACCGAAGCATCGAAAACCAGGTATTGGATGCAGGTTTCTACAAAAACCTTCTGATTTCGCTTTTGGGCATCACGCACTTTATTAAGTCCTCCTTCACTGGTCATATGAACGATGTAGGAATTTGAACCGGTTTGATAAGCCATGTCAATGAAGCGACCCGTCGCCTCCGTTTCGGTGATTTCGGGCTGCGACAGATAATGATAAAGCGGCGACAAATTTCCGGCTGCTTTATTTTTCGAAACCAGGTAATCAATAATATCGCCGTTTGTAGCGTGAACAGTTACTATTCCTCCATGCTTTTTTACTTCGTTCATCAGGCCGACCATCTGCCGGTCATCGATCATCAGAGCACCTTTGTAAGCCATAAAGGTTTTAAACGAGGAAATCCCCTCCTCATCAATCAGATCTTTTATTTCGGTTTGTGTTTCGGGATTAAAATCGGTGACTGCCATATGAAAAGCATAATCGCCATAAGTATTTCCTGTTGCACGCCCCTGCCATTCGTGTAATGCGGCATGAAGTGATTTTCCCTGTGTTTGAATGACAAAATCAATAACGGTTGTTGTGCCGCCATGAAGCGCAGCAAGTGTACCGGTTTCGTAGTTATCGCTCGAAAAAGCGCCCATAAAAGGCATCTCCAGGTGAACATGTGGATCAATTCCACCGGGGATTACAAGTTTTCCCGAAGCATCGAGAACCGTATCAGCAGCAATGCCTAAATTATTACCAATCAATGAAATTGTTTCACCTTTGATGAAAATATCAGCGGTGTAATCATCTGTTGCAGTAATAATTCTGCCGTTTTTTATAAGTATTGACATGGTTTTTAAATTTTAAAATTGATACTCGTTTTTTTACTGATTTTATTCAGCCAGGTCTGTTCGTTGTACTTATGTCAAAACGAGAACAATTATTTATAATACTCATCTGCTATTTCAATTGCTTTTTCAATGATATCAAGTCCTTCATCGATCTGGCTTTTGTTTATTATCAAAGGGGGTGCAATAAATATCCAACTCCAGCGAACAAAAGTGAACAACCCCAATTCACGGAGTTTTGCCGCCATCCTGTTGGTTGGTTCCATGTCCTTTGCAGCTGCATTCCAGGGGGTAAGGGGTTCTTTGGTTTCGCGGTTTCTAACCAGTTCTATTGCCCCGAGTAAGCCCGTATTACGGAAATCGCCAATCGAAGGATGCTTGTCAGCCAGTTTTTGCACATTGTCTTCAATGTATTTGCCCATAAGAGCAGCGTTCCCGATCAGATTTTCTTCTTCATAAACACGTATACAAGCCAGAGCAGTAGCGCAGCCAAGCGCATGAGCTGAATAAGTTAATCCAAGCGGAAGCGGAATATCATTGAAATAGGCCGCAATTTCTTCTTTTACGATCATTCCACCTAGCGGAGCATAACCCGAAGTCAGACCTTTTGCAACACACATTATATCGGGAGTAACATCGTGGTGATCGATTCCAAACCACTTACCTGTTCGTCCGAACCCACTCATTACTTCGTCATCAATCAATAAAATTCCATACCGGTCGGCTATTTCCTTAACTTTTCTCCAATAAAATGGCGGGTACTTTATACAGCCCGAAGTCCCGGATTCACCTTCAATAAGTATTGCGGCTATACTACCCGGGTTCTCGAACCGGATAATCCGTTCGAGATTTTCGGCCGCTCTTTCACCACATTCCTCGATTGAACCGCTTTTCCATGGACAACGGTAGAAATACGGATTTTCGACATGTACGATATTCGTAACGCCCTGGTTGTCGAATTGAAATTTACGCGGGTCGCCTCCAACCGAAACAGCGCCATAAGTTGCCCCGTGATACGAGCGGTAATGTGAAATAATTTTATGCCGGCCGGTGTATAAACGTGCCAGTTTTACGGCATTCTCGATAGCTTCGGAGCCTCCCAATGTAAACAATG
This sequence comes from Bacteroidales bacterium, assembly GCA_038213495.1. Taxonomy (GTDB): domain Bacteria; phylum Bacteroidota; class Bacteroidia; order Bacteroidales; family UBA4417; genus UBA4417. Next base: position 39,007 of record JBBQSY010000007.1, on the reverse strand, counting down.
TTTTCTTCAGGCTCCCGGGAGTGATTTCTGCCAGCTTCTTACCCAATTCTCCCCTTACATCAGTTGCCATGGAACAGGTTATATAAGTAAGTTCGTCGGCTTGTTTTTTAAGCGCTTCTATAACTTTAGGGTGCTGGTGCCCGACATTAGCGTTCATCAGCTGTGATGAAAAATCGATGTATTTTTTTCCATCATAGTCATAGAAATACACCCCTTTGGCTGTTTTTACCGTAACCGGGTTTAATCCAGCCTGTTTCGACCATGAAAAAAGTGTATAGTCGAGGTTATTTTTAACAATTTGTTCTCTTTCAGTCATTATGCTTACTTATTTTTGTGATATTTTATAATCGTATACAAGTTTTTACATCCTACCTTCCGTTCCAGGTGCAGCGTGCCATGTGCCGGTTAGTATATGCAGGAATCCGGAACTGATTTTCTTAAACAAAATCATTTTAAACTTAACTCATCCAATCCGTTATTTCCTGTTTTGCCCACTTGGTAGTAACTTTTTTAAACTGCGACCAGAATCCCAGAGAACTTTTGCCGGTAATATCACCTGCACCGAATTTTGATGCGTTCCATCCACCAAACGAAAAGGGCTCGCGTGGCACCGGTACACCAATATTTATCCCTATCATCCCGGCACTTGCATTTTGGGCAACCATTTTGGCAATGGCCCCGTTTTGTGTGAAAGCCGAAGCTGCATTTCCAAAAGGACTTTCGTGCTGAATCAGAATGGCTTCTTCGACACTTCCGGCTGAAATTATTTCGAATACAGGGCCAAAAACTTCGCGGTCAGGCATCTTTGTACCGGATTCACGCCAGTCAATAATTGTGGGGCCTAAATAATAACCTTTTGAATCGGCATTTTCGTCATTCGAAAATATACGTCCATCAATTAATAATTTAGCACCGTTTTTCTCTGCGTCATTGATGTAATTAATCAGATTTCCTCTTGATTGACGCGAAATAATCGGAGGCATTCTGGTGCCGGGTTTAAATTTTGAAACTTCTGTACAAAGCTGATCGATAATCGGGGTTACATTTCCAACTGCTATCATTACCGAAGCAGCCATGCAGCGTTGCCCGGCTGAACCACACATTGAAGCAGCAATATCGGAAGCTGAAAGTTCGAGATTTGCATCAGGCAGCACAATAAGATGATTTTTAGCACCTCCCAATGCCAGGCAGCGTTTTAAATTTGATGTAGCACGGCGATACACTATCTGAGCTACCGGTGTTGAACCAACAAATGAAACTGCTTTGATTTCCGGATGATCACATATGGCTTCGACGACATCTTTTGCCCCATTCACAATATTAAAAACACCATCGGGCAATCCTGCCTGTTTAAGCATTTCAGCCATTTTCATTGCAGTTATCGGCGTAAGTTCCGATGGCTTAAGAACAATGCAGTTCCCTAATGCTAAGGCATTAGGCACTGTCCAGTGCGGCACCATATGCGGGAAATTGAATGGATTGATGCAGGCAACAACTCCCAGAGGTACGTATTCGATCCGACATTCAACACCCGCGCTTACTTCGAGCACATCACCAACTGCAAGCTGAGGGATTGAACAGGCAAACTCTGTGAGTTCGATGCTCTTGCGTACTTCGGCGACAGCTTCGTCCATCGTTTTGCCATTTTCTTCATGAATCACTGCAGCAAGACTTTCAACATTTTGTTCCAAAATCTGCCGGTATGTATATAGAATTTGTGAACGCATTTTCGAAGTCATTCCTGACCAGGCAGGAAATGCATTTTTAGCCGCTTTTACAGCATCTTCTACATCACTGTATGATGATAATGGAACGGTGGAAATAACTTCGCCTCTTAAAGGGCTATCTACGTCAATCCTTTTATTATTGCACGAAACGAACTGACCGTTGATATAATTTTTTACTTCCGGATATTTCATATATTTTACTGATTTGTAATTATTAATTTAAGAAAAGATTTATAAAGCGCTGAAATAAAAGATTATTGGTGAACGTTGAAGGCCGTGTAGGTTGTTTGTTTCATGCAGGCCTGTTTTAAAAAGTAATTAGAAACTGTTTTAAATAATTTATAAAAACAACTTGCTTCCGATACCTTTTTATTCAGCAATCAGGTTTTATTTTGTGAACAAAATCTTGCGAATAGACCAGACTTGTAATTGTAAAATTACAAAAAATTTATTTATATCAAAATCAATATGTTAGGAAACTCAGGAAACAGGACAAATGAGTTTTTAAAACACTTACCTTTATCACAACCAAACTAGCCGGTTTTCTTCCGCATGATCGTTATCCCATCCCTTAAAGGCAGGAGTATATTTTCGACACCGGAATGTTGCTGTATATATTGATTAAACCGGGTAATACCGGCGGTTTCGCGATCGGAATCAGCCACGGGTTGCAGCACTCTGCCGTACCACAGTGTATTATCCGCCAGGATATATCCTCCCGGAGAAACCTTAGGGAAAACCTTGTTAAAATAGTTCAGGTAATTCTCCTTATCAGCATCGATAAATACCAGATCGAACGGGCCTTGCAGTTCCTCAATGATTTCGATTGCATTTCCGGTTAGCATGCTGATTTTATGATTCAAGCCAGATTCTACAAAAAATGGTGTTGCAAAATCTACCATCTCAGGGTTGACCTCTATGGTTATAAGTTTACCCCCGGGCCGAAGCCCCCGGGCAAGGCAAATGGCTGAGTACCCTGTAAATGTTCCAATTTCGAGAATGCTTGCTGGTCGGATCATGTGGCTGATCATTTGCAAAAAGGCTCCCTGCAGGTGACCCGAAAGCATTTGTGGCTGATGGGTACGCAGATGCGTAGCGCGCGAAAGCCTTTCCAATACCGGCAATTCTTCCGAAGTATGATCGGTTGCATATTTCTCAATACCTGGCTTTAATAAGCCTTCGTCAGATAAATCCATTAGCGGACAGTTTTCTGGTTGTTAAAAATCAAGGTGCTAAGTTGAGCCGGACTGAATACTTCGTTAGCCATTTCCTTCAGGTTCAAGGCTGTTATGTTTTCAATTTTATGGTATATAACCTCAATCGGATCAACTTTTCCGTACACTAACAGGTTTTTACCTATTGACAGCATTTCGTTCTGATGTGATTCGAGCGATATAGCAAGTTGTCCCATGAGTTGCCGCTTTGCAGTATGCAATCCGACCGGTGTAAGGCTGATGCCTCTCAGCTTTTGCAATTCTTTGTGGATCAATTCTATGGCCCTGGACATGAGGATATCGTCGGTACCACAATAAATACTAAACAATCCTGTATCAGAGAAAGGCTGGTAATTTGATTCCAGGTTGTAAGCGATACCATTCCTTTCGCGCAAGGCAATATTCAACCTGGAATTCATGGCCGGGCCACCTAAAATATTGTTCAGCAATGCCATTACGAACCTGCGATCATCATGGGCACTGCAGGCTATATTGCCTATTACCGCATGCGCCTGATGCCGCGAATATTTCCGGGTTACAGTCTTGGCTGCGTAATCTGCAAATGGCATCCGTATACCGGAAGTCTGGCCAGTTTCCGGAATGGAGAAGTATTTTTCAGCAACTGCTTTAACCTTGCTAAAAGGAAAATTTGCAACAGAAGTGATTACTATGTGACGCGGGATATAATTTGTGTTGTAAAAGCCAAGAACATCACTTCGGGTATATCGTTTAAGTTTTCCCCTGGTTCCCAGTATATTTCGGCCGAGCGGATGTCCCTTAAAAATCATTTCATCAAATTCATCGTGGATCCATTCTGCCGGATTATCCTTGTATGAATTGATCTCGTCCATCACCACAGCTTTTTCTTTTTCTATTTCTTTTTCAGGAAAGACAGAATGAAAAACAATGTCCGCCAGCAGTTCAGCAGCACGATGGTAATACCGTCCCTGTATAGAAGCATATACACTGGTATCTTCCTTTGTAGTAAAAGCATTCAGATCGGCACCGACATTCTCAAGTCGGCTCAGAACCTGGTAATTACTTCTTTTTTGAGTGCCCTTAAAGATCAGATGCTCAATAAAATGGGCCAACCCCTGCTGTTCCGGGCTTTCATCGCTTGAGCCTGCCTGTACGATGACGCCCAGGTGCGCTACATCTCCGTGTTGTTGCCTGTGCACCAGGCGGATCCCGTTTTTAAGTTCGTGGTATTGGTACATTAAAGGGTTGGGGGTTGGAATTTAGAGTAAAGGTGAAAAACATAGGGGCGGTGGGGCGAAGGGCGAAAAGTGAAAAGTGATCAAGGTAAAGGAGTTCTGAATGTAAATTCCCGGAGTCAATCCGACATCGAATATCCGGCATCGTAAAGGAATTCCTTCCTTATCCGATTATTTAGTTTGTAGTTCTTCAGGATACTTATCATCAAAAAATACCCAGAAAAGGGGCTTGTAACCACGCAACTCACCCGAGTCAGTGCGACGTTCCAGCATCGGGCAAATACCCGCTACCTTCTTTGAAAATGCAAGAGTTTTCTCATTCATACTCCATTCCTCAAGAAAACGGAGCCTGGTTATATCACTCAGCCTGACCTCAGATACAATAACTGTATCAACCAGATCGTAAGGAGGTGTGGCTCGTTCAACACTTATAGAATCAACCCGTTTCATCATACCCTTTATTTCATCAGCAGAATAGGGTTTACAGGTAAGAAAATCATAGGCCTTTACTTTGCCGTCAGTAACCTGAAGCATTATGTCCTTAAGTAATTTTTCACGATTACTTCCTTCGATATTCTGCACCCACCAATCCATGTCAGAATCCGTGTTTCGGATAGTCACATCGTATTGAATACGTTTTGTCACCTGGGTTTTTCCTGTATTTTCTCCTTTTTGACACGAAGAAGTGCAAACCGATAAAACAAGTATCGATGCAATTAAAACAAATTTATACATAGTCGGTGGTTTGTTTGTTTGCACAAATGTATCAAATTTGCAGGTATAACATAAAATCGCAATGTTGAATATCAAAAAACCAACGCTGGTGCTTAACGAGAGTACCTGTAAGAAAAACATACATGCCATGGCATCCGGAGCCCGGGAACAGAATGTTCTCTTCAGGCCCCATTTTAAAACACATCAGTCGGCTCTTATCGGTGAATGGTTCCGTGAGGCAGGAGTTAATGCAATTACAGTTTCTTCAGTAAGCATGGCCCAGTACTTTGCTCTTCATGGATGGGAAGATATTACCCTTGCTTTCCCGGTAAACTTGCATGAGATCGAAGAAATAAACCAGCTGGCTTCCGGAATAAAACTGAATCTGCTTCTTGAATCAGTTGAAACAGTCCTGTTTCTTAAAGAAAGATTAACAGCAGATTGTGGCTTCTTTATTAAGATAGATACCGGTTACCACCGGGCAGGGATTGAAGCATCAAATATAGTTTTGATAGAAAAGATTATTAACATTTCAAAATTATCCAAATTACATTTCAAAGGCTTTCTTACGCACAGCGGACAGAGCTATCATGCAAAAAGCAAAGAAGAACTGTACCAAATACAGCAACATGCTTCGGAAAATCTAACCCGTTTAAAAAAGCAATATCAGCAACAATTTCCGGATGTTATAGTTTCAGTCGGAGATACGCCTGCATGCTGCCAGTTGCCGGTTGCGGCAGGAACTGACGAAATCCGTCCCGGGAACTTTGTGTTTTTTGATGTGATGCAGTTTGCACTAGGATCCTGCAAACCTGAAGAAATTGCTATAGCGGTTATATGCCCGGTAGTTGCTGTTCATCCAAACCGGAAGGAGGCGGTTATATATGGCGGTGCCATAAATCTGTCGAAAGATCAGACCTTGCTTCCACCCGACCCTGAACCATTATTCGGACTTGCAATGGGTTGGGATGGTCAAAACTGGGAAACGGAACCTTTACTAGGGAAAGTCAGGTCATTATCGCAGGAACATGGGATACTTTCACTTACCCTGGCAGGTTGCAACCTGAAGCCAGGTGACCTGGTTGCAGTGCTGCCTGTTCATTCATGCCTTACCGCGAACCTGATGAGGAAGTATTATACTCTGGATGGAAAGCTTATTGAAACAATGAATTCCTGAACGGGTGAGAATAATAAGAGTTTTTCCTATAATTGTAATATTAATATACGTTCCGGAATATCAAATAGTTCCGGAAAGGCTAAAAACAATATTCAGCAAACACTGTCGACGGATTACTTCTTTTCAGTTTTCTTTAATTTTGGCTTACACTTTGGTTTTGGCTTCATAACTACACCTGAATTTGTCCGGCCGTTTATGACCATGGTCAGCGGATCATCAAAATGCACATGGCGAATGAGTTCATCTTCATATACTGCAGGAAGGCTATCGAGGTAATCCACATCGAAAAAGCCATCCTTGATGTAGGGATGAATTGTAAAATAACCAACGCGGAAGGAAGTCAGGTTCTGGAAGAAATGGGTTCCCTGGCTTGGATCGATGCGGTAGTTTTCGAGCCCGGACTCTACAATAAGCCTTGCTGCAGCTATCTGAGGCCATTTAACCGGAATGCCTAACCATGGATCACTCGAACCCCAGCGCCCTGGCCCGACCAGTATATATTGCTTATGTGCCTGCAGAAAATTATCATTTAGTGCTGCAATTCTCAATACAGTTTCAGGATTGAGTGCAGGATCGAATGTAGCGGTTCTTACATACACAACATCATATAAATCATTCACCGTTCCATTTCCAAGGGCCGCATGAGAATAAAGAATGGTTTCCTCGTAGGCAATTGTTTCTATCTTCACATCCACCCTTTCCTTGCTTTCTACTATTGGCCTGATCTGTAAGAGGTTGAAAATAGCAGGTCGTCCTTTTATTTTATTTAGCTCAACAGAAAATTCAATTTCAATAGGTTTTCCAATTTCATTTGCGCCTGTATCAAGGCAAAGAGACAGAATCTCAGCAAGCGGGAATGTATTGTGACTAAGTATATTGGCAAACGTAACAATCCTTTTCCCATCATACAATATTCCTTCCCGCATGACATGATTTTGAAAATCAAAGGTTGAAACCATGTCCTTGAATGAAGAGTCTTCAGCAGCAACATCAGTTTTGAGCTTTTGGAGATTTATACTGTCATCCACCGATGGTATAAAACTATTTGGATCCATATCCAATGCATAAAAGTATTTTTGAGTTTCGCGCAGGGTCATTTCGGTATTCGAAAGTTGCATTATCTTCCGGGGGTACTTAGGCGAAAATCGAATGCAAATTCCTCCATCGACAACATATTTACCTAATCCCATGGCAATGCTGGCAATACCATCCTCTGGTTTTTCAGGGGCTATCGGATAGAAATTAATAGAACGCGCAACGCCTGAAAATGAAGGATAGAAACGATCTTCATATTGGGTACCGGTTACATGTTGCAATACGACCGCCATTTTTTCCTCGTCGATCACATTACTGGTAGCGGCCATATAAGCTTTGCTGTCGTGAAAGAAAACCGAGGCATATACACTCTTGATTGCATTGCTTACCAGTTCGAGAGTAAATCGATCGTCTTCGACCTCCACCGGCACCATATATGTTGAGTAAACACCTGCAAATGGCTGATAATGCGAATCTTCGAGAAGACTTGATGATCGCACGGCAATAGGTTTTTTGCCCAGGTGTATAAATTTAAGCAAGTCGTCGTGCAGTCGAAGCGGCAAGCGTGCGTTTACAAAATTGATAAGAATCTCGGTATCATCAAGGTCTTCTGAGAGTCCAACTTTGTACAAATCGTTATCTTCCATAAATTCATCGAAGATATCTGTACACAGTACAACAGTCTGGGGAATGTTAATTACAACATCGTTAAACCTGTCAAACAGCCTGTTCCGTTTCACAATTGCATCGAGGAAAGCCAGACCACGCGCTTTACCGCCTATTGAACCTTCGCCGATACGTGTGAAGCTGATATATTCGTCGAAAGTCTCACGGTCGAACTGCGCAATGATCCCTTTGGCTTTATTAAGCCTGTATCCGGCAATAGATTCAAAAATAAACCTTCTTACATCATCAAGATCGGTAAAGTCTCCTGGCCTCACATCCCTGAAAAAATCGGCCAGCGGGAACAAGGCCCTTGCAAACAGCCATCTTGATAAGTGATTGCGGTAAATATGGTATTCAAGTGAAGCATCAGGGACCTGAAAGATGCGTTTCTGTAGGGCTTTCAGATCGGGAGCACGCATCAGTTCGAGGTGTGTCAGAGGATCAACAAAAACAAAGTCACCAAAAGCAAAATACTCCATCATAAACTTGCGCAGCTCAATAGCCATCGTTTTGGAGTATTTATTTATGAAGCCAACGCCCAGCTTATTTGCTTTATTCTGATATTTTGTATCAGACGATTGTAATACGAAAGGAATAAATTCAGTTTTCCGGTGTACGTATTCCAAAAGCCTGAAACCGGCTTCAGGGTCATCGATTCCGGCACGCTTGTAACTGATATCTGAAATGATCCCTAACAGGTTTTTCTCATATTTATCAAATAATCTGATAGCTTCCTCATACGTCCTGGCCATCACGAGTTTGGGTCTTCCCCGCTTCCGCATCATGCGCTGATGTTCATTCAAACCCTCAGTCATAAAGGCATTAGTCTGCTGAAATATAATCTTGTAAATATTAGGCAAATAACTGGAATAGAACCTGATAGAGTCTTCCACCAGCAGCACAACCTGGACACCTACTTCGAGAGCATCATATTCTACATTCATTTTATCTTCAAGCAACTTAATTATGCCTACCAGCAGATCCGGGTTTCCAAGCCAGCTGAAAACATAATCGATAATACTCAGATCCTCACTTGAAAGTTTAAGGGACACTTCCCGTGAAAAAGGCGTCAGCACTACGATAGGGATGGTCGGATAATTATGTTTTACATGTTTGGCAAGGTCGAAGGAATCTATATCCTCGAGAGTAAGCATGCAGATAACCAGGTCAATATTATCAGTCTCCAGCACATCAAGGGCCTGTTCTTCCGATGGTACCTGAATGAACTCAGGCGGATTACTCAGGTTGAGAGAGGTGTACTCATTAAAAATATGTTCGTCAATACGACCATCGCTTTCAAGTATAAACGCATCATAATTACTGGCTATAAGCAGAACTTTATGTATCCGTCTGCGCATCAACTTTATAAAAGGAGTGTCATCGAAATAATATTTGCCTGTAACCTTAGATAATGGAGAATCAGTCATGGATTAATCTTATGGAAAACAAAAATAGATATTTATCGTCTGACAGGCAAATTTGGCTGAGAGGTTTGGCGAGAGTAGCGTTTCCCGGAACCGGTGCATTGTGTGGTAAAGGGTTACAGATGAAAAGACCAGAGGTGAATAGTAGTATTGATTATATAATTATGATTACCAGATAATTAGTAATTATCAGAGATGAATTCGTTCGGAACAGAGAACCATTTTGAGAAAATTCTGCTCAATCTTACTCCCGAAAAAATTATACCTTTGGCACACATAAATTGATCAAACTTAATATGAACTTTGATTTTGACAAAATAACCGAACGTAAAGGCAGTTCTTGTATCAAGTGGGACGGGATGGAGAAATTTCTCGGTGCCGGTGATGCATTGCCGATGTGGGTTGCCGATATGGATTTTCTTACACCCGAATATATAACAGAAGCCGTCATTAAAAGAGTCAATCATGGGATTTTTGGTTATCCGTTGCGCGAAGAAAGTTATTTCTCGTCACTTATTTCCTGGCTCAAACGACGCCATCAATGGGATGTTGAACGTAAATGGGTCTCATTCTGCCCGGGAGTTGTGCCGGCTGTGAATATTGCAGTGCTGGCATACACCGATCCTGGTGATAAAATTATCGTTCAACCACCGGTATATTTCCCTTTTTTCACGGCAGTTACTGACCACAACCGCAAATTAGCATATAACCAGTTGGTGATGAATAACGGCAGGTTGTGCATGGATTTCGGGAATCTCGAAGCTTTGGCTAAAGAAGGCGCAAAAATGCTGATCCTCTCGAACCCGCATAATCCCGGTGGAAGCGTCTGGACAAGCGAAGAATTAAAACAAATGGCTGAAATCTGCCTGAAATACGATATACTTATCATATCGGACGAGATCCATTGCGACCTTATCTATAAACCTTATAAGCATATCCCTGTTGCAAGCCTATCGCAGGAAATCAGCAAGATTACAATAACCACTGTTGCTCCCAGCAAGACTTTCAACTTATCGGGTCTTTCGACTTCATCGGTAATTATTGAAAATGAAAGTCTGCGCCGAAAATTCAATGCCTTTTTAGATCATCTGCATATTGGCGGCGGAAATATTTTCGGAAATATTGCTTCTGAAGAAGCCTACCTTCACGGCGATACCTATGTGGATGAGTTGATGGATTATCTTGCCGGTAATGTAGTGCTTTTAGAAGCATTTGCATCTGAATATCTGCCAAAAATAAAAATCATTCACCCTGAGTCCACCTTTCTGGTATGGCTGGATTGCCGCGAAATGAACCTGAACGACAAAGACCTGAATAATTTCTTTCTGCATAAAGCCAAAGTTGGTTTAAATCCGGGTGTGATGTTTGGCCCTGGAGGCGAAGGTTTTATGCGGATAAATATCGGCTGTCCGGCTGCGACTTTGGTTAAGGGTCTTGAACAGATTAAGGATGCTTTTTCGAAACAATAAGTGAAGGCCAACACGAAAAAAGGTTTCAGGTTCAGGTTACCGAAAAATGAAATGAATAATCATACTCTTCAATCCGTTCATACTATTCAGACCTAATGTGCACGAAATTCTATAAAAAACCTGTACTTCATGATCCGCCATATAGTAATGTTTAAACTAAAAGAATTTCCTGACGAAACTGCGAAAATGGCAGTCATGCTGGAAGTAAAGCAACGAATTGATGAACTGCCATTAAAAATAAACTTTATCCGAAGATGTGAAACAGGGGTTGATATGCGCAAACTCCAATGGTCATATGATATTGTACTTGTTATGGATTTTGACACTGTGGCCGACGTTGAATCGTACACGATTCATCCTGCACACCAGGATTTTGTTGCTTTTAACAAGGATTATTCTGTTAAAAAAGTTTGCGTTGATTATGAAATATAAATAAATTTAAAAAAGGTTAAAAGTCAAAATGAAAATGAATATTCCATTGTCCCTTGCGTTATGTCACTAATCCCTAAAGCCCAAATCCTATACTAATGATAGATTTCAGAAGTGATACTGTTACCCGTCCCACACCGGAAATGCTGAAAGCAATGTTTGCCGCAGAAGTGGGCGATGATGTTTTTGGCGATGACCCTACAATTAATGCTCTCGAAAACAAAGCGGCCGCTCTTTTTGGCATGGGAGCATCCCTGTTCTGTGCTTCAGGAACCATGGCCAACCAGATTGCCATTAAAGCACATACTCAACCCGGCGACGAAGTTATATGCCATAAACTTTCTCATGTTTACTATTATGAAGGTGGCGGAATTGCCATGAATTCAGGAGCTTCCGTTTGCCTACTCGAAGGTGACCGAGGAAGGATAACAGCTGCTGATGTGGTGGCTCATATCAACCCTTCAGGCGACCCGCACCGTCCGCTAACCAGGCTCGTTTCGGTTGAAAATACCATGAATAAGGGCGGGGGTTCTATCTATGATTTTAATGAATTGACGGCAATCAGTAAAGTGTGCAACCAGAACGGCCTGAAATACCATCTTGATGGGGCAAGGCTTTTCAATGCCCTGGTTGAAACTGATGAAAACCCCGGTGATTACGGTCGCCTGTTCGACAGCATTTCAATTTGCATCTCGAAGGGACTTGGTGCTCCGGTTGGCTCAGTGCTTATAGGTAACAAAGATTTTATTCACCGAGCCCGACGTATTCGAAAAGTGTTTGGAGGTGGAATGAGACAGGCCGGATACCTGGCCGCAGCCTGCATTTATGCCCTGGATCATCATGTGGAACGCCTGCACGAAGACCACCGACGGGCAAGGCAACTCGAAAGCCTTTTGCTTTCTCTGCCTTTTGTGGATGCAGTGATGCCGGTTCAGACTAATCTTGTATTTTTTAACCTGAAACCTGAAATGCCTACTGCCCGTTTTCTGAAAATCCTGAAGGAAAATGAAATACATGCACTGGCTTTAGCTCCCCAGGAAGTGCGTTTTGTAACCCATCTGGACATTACCGATGAAATGATGCTAAAAGTAGAAAAGGTGCTAAAGGGAATGGTATAAGATTACATCACCAAATTAGCTTTTACCTAATTTTCGCATTCCATTCTTAAAGTCCTGTCATGCCCGGATTAATGGTCTGAAACAGGCCACACCGGAAAATAAACCTCATCCTGTTTTCATCCTGCTGATCAACCTTTCGAAATAGCGCGATTTTATTTGCCGGCTGGCCAAAGCCTGTTTTATAGGCGGAAGTTTTAACAGCACTCCGAGTACTGCAGACATTGCCCTGTGGCTGAACAAAACACGGTTATCGAAGATAAGATGCTGCAGGGTTCCACGTTCTATTGCCATTACAACGGCCTTATGAACGCCGTTCAGAGGAGTCAAAACTCTTTTTTCACGTGATTTTAGCACCATTATACCCACGTTGCATGCACGAACACAAACCCCGCATCCCAGGCAGCGATCCTGGTTAACTATTGCTTTTTTGCAGTTTGGTTTATGCGGATCGTTAGCCGAAACGAGTGTCATGGCCTCAACAGGGCATACATTCACGCATTTCCCGCAACCGTTACATAGCTCAATATTAATTTCCGGGATAAAATTAGTAGTATGTACCGGGTTTAGAATTGCAAAGCGCCGGGCAGCAATCATTGCCTCACAGCAACACCCGCAGCAATTGCAGATGAAATTCACTTCTTCGCGAACGTTTTCACCAAACTGAACAAGGTTATGATCGTACGCCTGCTGGAGCAAATCGAGACATTCAACTGAATCGATGCGACGGGCGTGTCCATGTTTAGTGAGTGAGGCTGCTGTTGTATTAAAGGTCATACATATATCCATGGGTGCTTTGCAGGCTCTTCCCAGGTGCTCCATCTTGTGGCGGCAATAACACATCCCGACTCCAATATGGGTAGCAGTTTTAATAATTTCGCTCGCACGTTCGTAATCCAGCACATGCAGGGAATTCTCATCTGACAGGGCGGGTTCGTTAACAAAAACCCTTCCGAGCCGGGTTTCTCCTTTAGTAAAGAGTTCGCGCACAAAATCTTCTTCCACGTTAAGATATTGGAAAAAGAGTTCGCTCAGAGCTTTTTGATCCACATCGTTCCGCACACGCATCATCGAAAACTCAAAGAACCCTGCCATAGGCGGCGGGAGGCAATATTCCTGCTTCCCGTTCTGCTCCATATCAACCAGCAAGGCACGGTCAGCAAGTGTATCAAGGATTTTTTGGGTAATTTTAAGGTCTGTTTTCCAGATGCTGCGGGCTTTTTCGGCTGTGAATGGTTTAATAGGCAGTAAGGAAACCAGTTGCGCTTCCTTTTCACTGAACAGCACTTTCAGTATTTTATTCAACAAATCCGAAGGCGGAGCTCCCTGCGGGAATCGGTTCAGCCGGTCGACCAGGCCGGAATATGACGTTTTGAGGGTATGGTGAGCCATGGCACCAGGGTTAAAAATACACCGATAAAAAAAGTAAATATAGTTCAAAGTAGAAATAATGTCAAGTGCCAAACTTATTTTGCAAGTAAGGCAGTGTTTCGCTTTTCACATTATTTTATTCACTGTTCATCTTTATAATAATTGGAATTCAAAATATATTAAACTGCTTATCCCTTTTAAACAAGTGAACCACATAGGCACAAAAAATACATAAAATTTCACATAGAAACGATTGGACTTATTCTTTCCCGAATGGGAAAAACTATGTGTAACCTATGTTGCTATGTTGCTATGTGGTTCATTGTTATTGATTTATAGAAATCAAGTAAACTGATAACTTTCCTTCTATGTGAAGAAATCAATCATATTAATGTATCTTTTTTGCAAAAAAAAACATCAACTTGTTCTAAGCAGATAAGCAGTTATATTAAAATAGCGCCCTGCCTTTGGCAACGCGCTATTTCTTCATTCAATAATAGTAAACTGTTATTCGGCTTTCGGCTGCATTCTGCACCTGTTTCTCCATTCCTCCTTCATTTTTTCTCTTTCTTCAGGATTAAGATGCATACGATGGCTTCTCCAATTGTAACCTGAATGGTTGTGGCCATGTCCCCGCCAGAATCCACCGAACAGAATTTTGGATAAGACCAGTATTCCTAAGGCCTGCCAGAATGTTATCGTACTTATTCCAAACACCGCCGGCAAAATACTGTTCCACAGGAACATAACCAAAGTCCCGAAAATAAACACGCCGGCTGCTATTGCAATTGGAATGAATATAGCTCTTGTAATCCAGAATTTCTTACTTCTTTTTTCACTGTAACACATCATGATTTCTAAGTTTTAAAATATTAATATTCGTTGTACAAATTTTGAAACCACTGCCGCAGATTCAAAACTGCATAGCGTTTCCGTGATATGATCGTTTTAATACTTTCGCCGGTTTTATCAGCAATCTCCTGCAAGGTCATATCCTCCAGTTCATTCCACACAAAGACGTCGCGTTGTTTGCTGGGTAGCTCATTTAAAGCTTCAAAAAACTCTTCCCTGAAAAACGCGCGCTCAAGTTCAGTTTCAGGATTCGAGTCATCAGCGAGCAGTGCTTCAGGATACATCATTTCTCCTTCTTCATCCTCATAAGCAAGGTCATCAAGTGATTGTGGTTTGAATTTACGCTGTTTATCCACAATGCGGTTTCGGCTCACCCTGAACAACCATGAACTAAGCTGTTCAATAGGTTCGATGTCAACAAGCGAGCTTAGCTGGAACCATACATCCTGCAGAATATCTTCAGCATCTTCGTCACTTTTAACGCGGCTGCGTATAAAACTGAACAAACGCTTTCCATAATTCCGGACAGCATCCAGGATTTGTTGCTGCTTTGCCATCGGCGATATCGTAATTAAATCTACCATATATACAAGTAGACGAATGAATGATAAATTTACTCTAAATATAGGATAATTTTTATTGTATGACACCCATATCCTGTTTCTACAATTATTTCTTATCCCGGGAGATCAAAACAAAACAGGAAGTTGACCGGCGCATAACCTATAACAACCAATTTGCCTCCAGGTTTTGTATTTTTCAAACCCGGTCTGTTATTTTGCTGTCATATTGAATGAATCAGGAGCTAATTTCATATTCTCCAGCAATAAAAACGCTACTGATTGATAATCGGAATCCCAAAACTGAATTGCAGGAAAGTAAAATGAAGATGTTCACCAATAAAATACCGGGATTGAATAAAAAAATTCGTGATAATGCTGATGTACTTATAAAACCGGACAGAAAAATACTGAGAAAGGAAAGCATCCAGAAGTATGACGGTTGTCAACGATCTTGCTCTGCAATCAATCGCAAATCCTTGTTATTTCACTGTGGGCCTCGAGATAACAATAATCAAATCGTAAACGGTTTTACCCAGAACGTCATCTTGTAAAAAATCTTTATGAGTCCCTTTACTCCAGCTAATGCCTGTGCGGGGATCGACTGCATAGTTGAAGGCATTTTTATAATCATGGCTGATTGAAGAAGCTTTGGTGAAGTCAAGGGCCGGGACATGGATGTTGGCAGGTGAAAAAACGATAGTATCCTGCCGTGTGAGTGTTTCATAATAATTGGGATTGCTTTCCAGTGTATTCCGAAAATTCTTCATGGCATCATTCGATTCAGCAGAAGAGATAATTATGACTCCACGGTGGGTATTCGAAATATAAATTTCCGGATGAAAGCCAGCTGCCTCCAGTTGAAAAGGATTTGCTTTCAGGAAATCAATATTCTTGTAACTGGCAATGCAGTATAAGGTTTGGTTTTCGGGAATTATAATCTTATCATCCTTGTCAAGAGCAACATTAAAAACAGTATCGGACTGAATGGAAAAAGTCTGAACTTTTTTAGCTTTAGGATCAGCATTCATATTGTTCTGGCTTTCAACCAACGTGCATGACACTAATATCAATCCCAGTAGAATGATAACAGATTTTTTCATTGCTGTAACTTTTAATGAAAACCTATCAATGAGAATGTATCAAAGTTACTGCTAAAAACTTAAAAATGTTACATGTTGCTAACTAATTACTGAATATAACCAGGTTATTGGTTTGATAAAGCATGAAAAATTCCGGATCACATATCCATGCAAGGTTAACCGGATGAAAATGCCCGTTTAGAATCTCTGCAAATCTGGAATATCATTGCTATATGTATTAAGAAAAGCCTTGAGAAATCTTTTCTTCATTAACCTGTCAACAGCCGGCTCGCAATAGATTTTATGCCAGTCATCCTGACTTGTTAAACCCGGTTTATGCAGTAGTATCGGATCGGAAACAGTGCAATAACTCAAATATATTGTATTTAGGATCACTTAAACCGTGATTTTAAACAACTGCAAAAAATCAAAGCTAAAAGCAATAATGTTTTAAACCAGGTTAATTGTACCCTATTGATATCTGTTCTGTTACCTTCCTCTCACTCCGACTTCAATTCTCTGTTTTTACTTCTTTTTCAAATCCGGATTACGCAGGAAACCGACAACCCAAACCGCGATGTGCGCTAGCGAAGACAAAACGATACTGAGTCCTCCTTTCATATGTACAATAATTGCTCCTCCCATATAAGAACTTAATAATAGTGTGCCTTAGATATTCGTTCTTGGAAACAGGAAGAGTAATGCTGATAAAATTTCTCCCATCGCGATGATAACGCGCCAATTGCCAAGGTGCATCTGGTCCATCTGTTCAGGATGTAAAAATAGTTTGCCGCTGGCACTGAATGCATACAGACCCGTCAGTAAACCTGCGATTACCCATGCTACAATTTTTCTAGTCTTTGATATTTCTGTTGTTGCCGCTTCTATTTTTTTTAAAAATCAGATATTACGTTGTAATGTAATATGGAAAAACATATATATAATGTTCAGGATAGTTAACTGACTATAAAATATCTGAATACTTAAATCATTATTGAAGTCAAATATATCCTTAAAGATAGTCATTCTAGAATGTATTTTTTCTGACAAGCTACAGGATAATAAATTAAACAGATTACGGCAGATTCATCTTCAATAGTTATGGATGACCTAAGGTGACAATGAACTAAAACCATCAACATTTTGTTTTCAAGAGGATGAAACATTGGATCAGATTTAATATAATTACATTCGTGAGTCTCCTGGCATTCCTTCCATCCCATGCTCAGCAAACCATTATATTAGATGGTTTCGTAGGCGTTGCGCAGGCAAAGCAGGTTCAGTTACGTTGGATAATCAGTGCCGGGGAAACGTGTAACGGAACCATCATTGAACGTTCGACCGATACTGTTCATTGGGAATTTATCGGAGATATACCAGGTGTTTGCGGCAGTTCATCTGCGGCAGTTCCTTACAATTATATTGATGAATCACCTGCAATCAATACTATTAACTTTTACCGCCTTGAACTTGGCGGACAAGGATACAGCGCGGTAATCGGTGTTCCTTTTTATGATTATTCGGAGAAAGGATTTGTACTTATTCCTAACCCGGCAAGTGAATCGGCTACTATATATTTCAGCACATCCGCCACTGAAACATTTACTATCTCACTTTATTCTATATCCGGAAACCTGGTCAAACAAAGCACCGGGTCGGGAGGCAGTTGCAGGCTGAATGTTTCCAGGCTGGCTGCCGGCACCTATCTGTTTGTTATTTCCCGGCAAGGCAAAAAAAATGTCAGCGGTAAAATAATTGTCCACTGACATCCGACTAAGTTTTTTCTTTGAATTACTTCTGCAATACTACCTTACGCGTAGTCACGGTCCGATCTTTTGCCGTGATCTGAACAGCATATGCACCGCCTCTGAGTCCTGAAAGATCAATAGTTACGTGCGACTCTCCTACGGACGGGAATATCTGGAAAATCATCTGACCGGCAGGATCAGTCACCAATACTTTCAATATGGATGAACCGGGTGTCTCGAGGTGAACCATGGCATCAGTAGGGTTAGGGTATAACTGGACTTCAACAGCACGACTTTCGGGAATACTGACTGTAGAAAGGAAATTGGCCACCAGCGCCCGGTTGGCACTAACAATAAACGAATACAATGCCTGGGTTGAAACTATACTCCCGTCTTCAGTCCAGTTATAAAAACTATATTCCGGGTTGGCAAAAGCCTGCAGGTTAACCATCGATGAGGCATTGTAATTTCCGGCTCCTGTAATTATACCGGCATCTTCGGGATTGGTCGTAACGGTAACAGTTAATACCTGTATGAAATTTGCTGCCAGGGTAAGACTTTGCGAAGCTGTAAATATATACACTGGACTGGTTGAGACCTCATTTCCTGATTCGGTCCAGTTTATAAATACCCAATCCGGGTTAGCTGTTGCCTCCACGGTTACTAAAGAGCCTGCCGTAAACGATCCTCCTCCGCTCACACTCCCTCCTTCCGGAGGATTTGCCGAAATATCAACGGTATATACTTGTATCTGCTGCATAAAATGAGCTTCGAGGTTATGATTTTCCAGTGCCTCAAAGGTATAGCTTGGGCTTCCTGAAAGCATAGTTCCGTTTTCGTACCAGCCGGTAAAATCCCATCCTGAAGCTGCGGTTGCAATCACAGTAACCGAAGCATTATAGGAATATACACCTGCTCCCGAAACATTGCCACCGGCTAAAGGAAATGCGGTTGTTGTAATTGTAAACTGCAGTACTTCGAAATTTGCGACAAGGTTAACACTCCCGTTAGCGGTAAAAACATAATCCGGACTGGTTGAAACAACAGTACCATCCTGGGTCCAGTTCGTAAATTCATATCCGACAGCGGGTGTGGCTGTAACAGTAACCTGGTTGCCCATGGCATACGTTCCACTACCTGTTGTGGAGCCTCCTGAAGGCGGATTAGATGCCGTAGAAACCGTTACCTGGTTCATGCTGAAGTTGGCTTCGAGTACCCGGTTTGCTGCTGCGGTAAAAGAGTATGATGCTTGAGTTGACACTTCGTTTCCGTTTTCGGTCCAGTTCAGGAAATTCCAGTTTGTATTCGGGCTTGCAACCACAGTAACCAACTGGCCGGTAATATAGCTTCCACCTCCGCTGGTTGTTCCTCCCGAAACAGGATTTGCCGAGGTAGTAATTGAGTATGACTGATTCCCTCCATTCTCAATGCTTACTTCATCGATGTACCAGTAATCATATTGATAAAGATCCCCTTCAATGCTAAAAGCAATATAGGTTGAGGGCGAATTAAGGTTGTGGGTAATAATTGTATTTACCATGGCCGGCCCTACATTTACATTTGAAACTGTAGCAAGCGACCATGCTTCGTTGGTCCAGTTGGTTCCATTCGAACTGGATTGTATCCTGAGGGTGGCTCCGGGGCCATAATCATCGAGCATATGACGGAAGCTCAGGTTGAGTTGTGTAATACCAGTAGTATTGAATGACGGAGTGATCAGGCGCGTAGTTCCGGGATTTACCTGTTGCCAGCCCGACATCATTTCGCAGGCAGCACCGCCGGCATGATTTGTTGCCGATGCCTGCCAGCTGTTAACGACCCCCGTACCCGACGACTGATGACTCCAGCATGATGGAAAAACCTCAGCTGTAAATACCTCAGTAAATGGCAGAACTGTAGCCCCGCATTGTGTTGTTGCATTTGAAAAAGCACCGTTAGAGTATGTAAGTGTATTATCGACCGAACACAATTTATAATAGTACGTAGTGGCTGCAGGTAATGAAACGTGTGAAAAAACGGTTCCGCTCCCAGTATACAGAATAGTACCTCCGCCCGGAATGGTATTCCCGACCGAATAGGCAGTCCCTGGCTGCAGGATTCCGAAGGTGGGAGAAGTATTGTAAATCAATATTACATTATTATTCGAACTGTTTTTCTGCCAGTTCAGATCAATCTGGCTGGTGCTCACAGAGGCAGCTGTAAAAGTTACAGGATTTGCAACTGTACTGATACCTAAAGTGAATGAAATTGAAGTTCCTGCAGTTGTTACATTATAGATATTTAAACCTCCTGGGTTCCCATTTTGTAAAAAACCCGAAGGATTGGTGCCATCATTTATGGCTGTACGTCCCGATTCGAGCGAGAAATAGGCTGACCACGGGCTCCCGTTGGTCGAGGTTGTTCCGTTTGGCCGATAGACATATACCTCATCAGGAGGCCCGCTTGCATTCCCATCCAGAGCAGGGTCGATACGATAAACAATCAGTCCGGAGCCCGGCAGGGTACTTTCGAATGTGCCCGTTGCCTTGCGGTATTCAACAATAAAAAATTCGGTCGCTGAACTTGCAGAGGCAATCTTATAGCAGTTATTGCTTGCCGAGGTAAGCGGCTGCAGGGTATACGTGCCTGAAGTTGTAATTTCAGGAATTGAAGTAATCCATGAATTATCCGAATATTTCCATTTCATATAAGCGCCCATATGACCACTCCCCGACTCCATCAGGTCCCATTCTGAGACCGGAGATATATTCAACCCTCCATCATCGTAATGGTATAGGTCGGGTGCACCCAGGGCGTGAAACATTTCATGACATAAAGTCGTTACATCTACCTGTGATTCGGGTTGAAACGTATAGTCCCACACCTGCTTTCCATTGATATAGGTCGGGATGCTGTACAATGCCCAGCGGTGCGCCCAAAGCAGGCTTGCCCATGCGCCGTTTCCTCCGCGTACAATAAAACATACATTATCGACTGAACCATCCGTATCAGCGTCGATATCCAAACCTGCAGGTACCGGCGAATTGGCATTTATCCAGGTAATAGCATCATGAAGTAAAGTATGCTCGCGAAAGGTTCTTTCGGCATCATTACTGTATCCGTTTGGATTGGTTGTTGCATTGTAGGGTTCAAAATAATTTCGCGGGTGAGTATCGGTATACGAATAATTGGTAGTCATGGCACAGGCAGGGTACCCGGTTGTACTGATGGTAAACTGCGTATAGGAAACTTCGTTATAATAAGATTTAAGCGAATTCCCGGCAGGTAGGTTAAAAAGGTTATCATAAGTTTGCCGGGTAGTCGTAAATTCTGTATCGTCAGAGAACTTGATATAGACTGATATATTATTCATTGTACCAATATGTGGAGCTTTTACCGATGAATTGTTGTCCATATTAATCATGTATGAACTTTTGCGATACTGGTATTCCTGATTTGATATTTTAACCCATTTCTGAAGACCGGCTGACTTGGGATTTACCTCATTGATTTTATAGTGTGATGGCACGACCAGGTCACCTTGCCTGATACCATAATAATAATAACCATCAGGTGCCTGTATCATCGTGTATCCATCCGTGTCGTGAAGCCAGTTAAAATACTCATCTCCGGAGAGAAAACAGTTTATAACACTTCCATCCGGCTGGGTAACCTGATAGGGTTGATTTTTAACATAAGATGCATTTGTAAAAGGAATAAAAAGAACTGCTGCAAAGAGAAACAGGAGAAAGAGTTTTTTCATAACTGCTGAAATTGATGGATTAAATTTTGATGTCAGACTAAACGGATTTTTGACGGCTGCATAGAAAAACTGTACATACCTTTGATTTAATAGCTCTTAGCCGGATTTGTAACACCATTTTACGCACATAATTCCCAAATCATCCTCTTCATATCATTAACGGATAAAGAATTGCTTCCAAGACATACTGTTAGAATCAGAAAAAACATCAGATCCGGGTAAATGTTTATCGGATGGTTCTGAATATTCTGAAGTACAGACTTATAACAATATTATTAGTGCAATTAAAAGAATGAATATGCTGAGGAGCATTGATTAGTTTTCCCTATACACATATTAACCAAAACCACTTCGAATCTTAAATCCAGGTTTTCAAATATGAGAATACAAGGCTGTAATAACCATATGTATATAAAAGAAGACCGGCAGAAGAATGTGTGAAGGTATTGCTAGAAGCGCAGGGTATGAATCAGATCCAGATTTACGTCCAAATTTATCCGGCATCAATACCTGCAAATATTTATTTATCAGTAAAATATCGGGCAGTTTCAGTAATATACTGAAAATTTTAAAAAAGTATATAAAAAGCAGCGATGGAATGGATAAAATTCATTTACATTTGCTTCAAACAAATCCCTAAAAAAACCTACTGTTATGACAATAGGAGTACTTAAAGAAATTGCCGGTGAAAACCGGGTTGCTATGTTACCTGAGAGTGTCGCTACGCTGGTAAAAATGAATGTAACCATGCTTGTTGAAGCGGGAGCCGGGCTGACAGCCTATGCTTCGGACAAAGAATACGAGCAGCAGGGTGCACGCATAGCTACCAAAGCCCAGGTTATTGCAGGAGCTGACCTGCTGATTAAAATTCAGCCTCCGACGCCCGAAGAAATTGCCCTTTTAAAAGAAGGACAGGTTATTCTGGCAGTATTAAATCCTTATTTCGAGACCGGCCTGGTAAAGGAACTGGCTAAGAAAAACATTACAGGCTTCAGCATGGATATAGTACCCCGTACCTCCCGTGCCCAGGCGATGGACATTCTTTCATCCATGGCAACTGTTGCTGGTTATAAAGCCGTGCTCACCGCTGCCAACACCTTACCTAAATTTTTCCCGATGTTTATGACAGCTGCCGGAACCATTAAACCTGCCAATATGCTCATATTGGGAGCAGGGGTTGCCGGATTGCAGGCTATTGCCACGTCGCGTAAGCTCGGTGCCGTTGTGTATGTATTCGATGTACGCGCAGCTGTAAAAGAAGAAGTGGTAGGACTAGGCGGAAAATTCGTTGAAGTGGAAGGCGCTATCGACGATAAGGCTGCCGGAGGTTATGCCGTGGAGCAAACGGATGAATTCAAAGCTCGCCAGGCTCAGGCTATACACGACCAGGCAGTTAAATCGGATGTTATTATCTGCACGGCACAAATACCAGGTCGTCGCGCACCGCTCCTGATCAAAAAAGAAACTATTGAAGCCATGAAACCGGGTTCGGTTATTATCGATCTTGCCGCATCAACCGGAGGAAACTGCGAATTGTGCAAGAACGATGAAACTATTATTCACAACGGGGTAAAAATTATCGGCAACTCACAGTTACCCACCGATATGCCAACCGATGCCAGCCGCATGTATGGCAAAAATATGATCAACTTCCTGAAACTGATTATTACCAAAGAAGGCGCTTTGAACCTGAACTGGGACGATGATATTGTGAAAGGGACTGCAGTGACACACGGGAAAGAGATTGTGAACGAGCGGGTTAAAGCTGCGATTGGAGCATAGAGAATAGTGAATGCTTCGACTTGGTTCGGCTGCGCTCACCATCCATCTCTCAGCACGAGTAGTGAATATAATATCACAATCACTTAACCAAGCACTAAGCACCAAGCACACATAACAAATTCAACTTTTTAATCATAACAAACGACCAACTATGGAAGAAATTTTAAGATTTTTCCTGGAATACAAAGACCTGATCTTTATCATCATTCTTTCTATATTCCTTGGAATAGAAGTTATATCGCATGTACCGGCTGTACTGCATACACCCCTGATGTCGGGCAGTAATGCCATACACGGAGTTGTAATTATCGGCGCTATCATTGTGATGGGGCATGCTGATAATACTCTTTCGCTGATCCTCGGATTTATTGCCGTAATACTTGGAACACTGAATGTTGTCGGTGGATTTGTAGTCACCGACCGTATGCTCGAAATGTTTAAGAAAAAGAAAAAATAGGAGGATAAACCATGGAAACTATTCAAAAAATTATTGTATTCTCCGACCAGATCTCTATTCTTGAGATTTCGTACCTGCTGGCATCCATTCTCTTTATCCTCGGGTTAAAGAAACTCAGTCACCCTGCTACGGCGCGTTCAGGAAACCTCTGGGCAGCTGCCGGTATGGGTGCTGCCATCCTTTTCACCATCCTTTTCCATCAAAAAGACGGACAACCTATCGGCAATATCGTATGGATAGTTGTTGCCCTGGCCATAGGCAGCTTTATCGGCTGGTATGCATCCATTAAAGTTAAGATGACTGCCATGCCGCAGATGGTTTCAATCTTCAACGGAATGGGCGGTGCCTGTGCCGCTTTGATTTCGATGATGGAATTCCCGAAAATGCAGGATCACCTGGCTTCTATCGCGGCTCCTCATATGCTGGGAGGCGAAGGAATTGCCATATTACTCGGATTAATGATCGGGGGAGTATCCTTTGCCGGAAGTATGATTGCCTTTGGCAAACTCGATGGCCGTATAGGCGATATAAAACATCCTGTATTACGGATTATTAACCTTACTTTTCTGGTAGTACTTCTTGTTGCTATGGTTCTTATACTGTTTATGAAACCTGAAGCCGGCAACAACCTGCCTATTTACCTGTTTGCATTGGCAGCGCTTATATACGGTGTAACTTTCGTAATGCCGATTGGCGGGGCCGATATGCCGGTGGTTATTTCGTTGCTCAACTCTTTTACCGGAGTTGCTGCAGCCATGGGCGGTTTCCTTTACGGCAACACGGCTATGCTTACCGGAGGTATCCTGGTTGGTTCATCAGGAACCATTCTTACCATATTGATGTGTAACGCCATGAACCGTTCATTACTTAACGTAATTATCGGGGCATTTGGAGTTGCCGGAGCTGCCGGCACCGAAGATGGCGACAAAACTGTAAAAGAAATTTCGCTCAGCGATGCAGCCGTTTTGTTAAGCTATTCGCAGAAAATATTTATCGTTCCCGGATACGGTCTTGCTGTTGCCCAGGCTCAGCATCTTTGCCACGAACTTGACACCCTGCTTGCCAGCAAAGGCGTTGAAGTAAAATATGCTATCCATCCTGTTGCCGGCCGTATGCCCGGCCATATGAATGTATTGCTGGCCGAAGCCGATGTTCCTTACGAAAAACTCGTTGAAATGGAGGATGCCAACAACGAAATGTCAAATACTGATGTGGTTATTGTAATCGGGGCCAACGACGTTGTAAACCCGGCTGCTGAAGATGATCCTTCGAGCCCGATTTACGGGATGCCGATTATCAAAGCTTTGGATGCAAAGAACGTGATTGTAATGAAACGCAGTATGGCCGCCGGTTATGCAGCTATTCCAAACAACCTGTTCTACCATGCCAAAAACCGCATGTTGTTTGGAGATGCTAAAGTTTCTTTACAGAAACTGATTGCTGAGATAAAAAGCCTGTAGGTTATCAAATATTTTCCTTTTTAAATTTAAAATCCGACGCAGTATGTTCTCGTCGGATTTTTTATTTCTTTTGATAGATATCCATGCTCTAATCAAATACCATAGAATTATCCAAAAATATTCAGTATTGCATTTCAATAGCTTAGTTTAGGATGACTTCTCAGATTTTAGGAAGGCATTTCTATATTAGTATAAATCCAAAACTTAGTCTGGATGATTACATCTTAATTATTTTCTTGGTTACCGGTTTATTATGAATATAAACCCTTACAAAATAAACACCTTGGTTCAAAAAAGCCGTGCTAATTTCTGAACTGTTCGAATTGCTTTTCACAATACGACCACTTATATCGAAAATCTCGATTCGCTGAATTTTCCCTTCCGTTTGAATCTTAATTAAATCCGTTGCCGGGTTAGGATAAACTAATACCCCGATGTTTTCAATTGAATAATCTGTTAACCCAACATTCAAAGCAATGGCAGTTATATATTCGTTGGTATACACTGGGGCATTGTAGTCAAAATAGATATCAGCTTTATTTGCAAGAGTATCATCAACCTGCAGGTTTCCTTTTGTTTTAATTTTAAAAAGCACATAACCAGTGTTTTCAGGATCTTCAGGCGATAAGTTAATACCTGTAAAAGCAAACTCAACCCTATTACCGTTTTTAACATTGCAATTGAAAGTATGACTTGCACTAACAGGTATCAGACTGTTGATATCAAATTTAGTAGTATCAATAATATCTTTCACCATTATATTTATTGCATCAGCATTTCCTGTATTTTCGAAGTGGATCATATAATGGACATAATCTCCTACCGAGATTAGGTTTATTGTTTCACCCTCTAAACATATTTTATCATTCGGATCGAATGAGTTTACAACTCCTTGATTATAACTGAAAGTGTTGTCGCCAGGTGTTTCCTCTCCGGAAGGAGAGTTTATGATTGCCGTAAAATTCAATATATCACCGCTATTTAACGGGGGAGTTTCGGTTGGTGAATTTAAATTGAATGTAACAAGAATTTCACCGGAAGTAAAAGGCAATAAATTTATAAATTCCCAAACCAGACTATTTGTGTTTTGAGAAGTATAATTGGGTAGAGCGGTAACAAGATCAAGCACATTATCGTTAAAAAACAACTCAACCTCACCTGATAAAGTTATGTTTCCTTTATTTCTGTAAACTAACTTGTATACTGCATCGAATCCTGGTCTTGCAGCCGTAACAGGTATAAATACTATATCCAGATCGTTATAGATCCCATTAGGTTCAGCACAAAAATTATATGTAACCTCGTTCCCAAAAGTGCTGAAACTGGTTGATGAGTATACTGGATCAAAAATAAAATATGGATCTTCCCAAAGTGGTGTGAGTGTAATATTTTCGTTCAGTTTCTGTGAAATGAACTTATATTCACCTTCAGTATTTGTAAAAGAAATCTCATTTGTGTTACCCGAAATAATATTCATCATAATATTTTCACTGCTGGTGTAGGTTGTCTGGCAACCATTGTTGTCGTAATCGTAATTCACAACACCGTTGATTGAATTGTAATGACTGTTTTGAGTTACAGGACAGTTTTGTGTATACGCACTGTTGTAAAGATTTGGGGCTAAACTCTGTATCAAAAGCTTCTCAGAATCATCATCCACACATATCGAAGTAATAAATCCGAATGATGAGAAATGCTCCAATAAATTATTACCATTCCTTAGGTTAACAAAATCAATTGGCACCCACGATTCTATATCTACGCTTTTAATATTCGGGCAGCTCGACATATCAATATTCTTGATGGAAATACTAATTTTCAAATCATTCAAATTAGGCAAATCAATCAGGTTTACATTACTATGAGCACCTGTATTATATATTTCGACACTGTGAAGGTTTGGAAAATTTACCAGATTTATTTCGCCACCTTGTAAATCCGAATTAATCGAATAACACATTTGGGTACTTAAATTGTAGAGGCTAGGTAAGTTGTTCAAATGCAATTTGTAAGACTGATTAAAATAAAAAGTATACAAACTCGGGAAATTATTGATATAAAACTCCATACCTGGCTTTATGTTGGAATTAGTATTCAGTTCCAGATAACTCAAGCTCGGTAAATTACTTATTTCAAAAAAAGCTAATTCGTCAATATAATTGTCATGATTGTTTTCTATTAAACTCAAACTTGTAAGTTCAGGAAATCCATCAAGCTTAAATTTATTAAGTCTGTTCCTGTAAAGTGTTAAATCATGCAGTTTTGGAAGGTTATTGAATGTGAGCGTATCCACATTAAATAACTGAATAAGCGAAATAGAATAAAGATGATCTAAACCGGAAATCTCAAGTTTGGTTAATCTTACATTTTCGATAGTCATAGCATGTAATTCCGGTAATTCGCCGAGTGTTAGCAAAGATCCGGCCATATCGGTTAATGAAGATTTATAATAGAAGTTATACAGGCTTGGCAAACCTGTAATAACCAGATTATCAGGCTCTGTATCGAGAAAAAGGAATAAATCATGTAATGCCGGTAAGTTCTGAAGCGTCAGGGTTTCAAGGGGCATCATTTGCAAATCCAGGTTAGTTAATGAAGGCATGTCCTGAATATCGAGCCCTGTAATGTTAAAC
This sequence comes from Bacteroidales bacterium, assembly GCA_038213495.1. Classification (GTDB taxonomy): domain Bacteria; phylum Bacteroidota; class Bacteroidia; order Bacteroidales; family UBA4417; genus UBA4417. Next base: position 11,136 of record JBBQSY010000007.1, on the reverse strand, counting down.
CCCTTAATTACTAAAGTTTTTAAGAGGGGAAGATCGTTGAAACCCATGGTATGAGTATCTACAAGACAGATTATATTCAAGTATTCTAAATTGGGGAATCCATTGATTGTTAAGGTAGGTAAAGCTTGACCAGGGTATATTTCCAGGGTATCCAGTGCGGGCAAATCATGAATATAGAGCAGATCAGTATCGAAATAGCGAATATCGAGGTGGGACAATTGTTGCATACTTGTCACAGAAAGGTGACTCAGATCAAGATCATAAGAAGATTTGATCTTTATAGTATGAACGTTATCTAATTCAGAGATAGACAGGCCATTTATTTTATCGAAATCTGGAAAATTTATATCAGTTATACCCGGCAAATTATTTAATGTCAGGTCGATGCTCATTCCTTTGGCTTCAAAATGACTTAGAAGTGGGAAATCAGCCAGAGTCAATTGTGACAGACCATTATCCGAACACTCTAAACTTGTTAGCGACGGGAGATTTGCTAAAGTAAGATTTACAAGTTTTTTCGCGTTACCGGGACCATTATTCAGGTCAATTACTGCTAGATCAGAAAAATCTGAAATGTCCAGGCCAGGCAGATTGTTATTTCGAAAAATTATGGATTGCAGTGGATTATTTTGAAAGAAAAAATATTGCAAATAATACATATTTCTTAGATCCAGATTCGTTATATTATTATACGAAATATCCAGATACTTTGTATGTAATATTCCGGGACCGAAAGCGCTGATAGCATTGTGCGAACAATCTAAATATTCAATAGTAGGAGCAACAAATACTAAAGAATCCAAATTATTATTACGACAAATTAAGGTATCTAGTTCATCAAGATCCGGGAAAAATGACGCTGCGTCATATAAGTTCAGTTTGATTAAAACAGGATTGTCTGTAACAACTATTTTCTTGAGATAAGGATTTGCCGAAGCAACCAAAGTAGTGAGATGCTGCATCCCGTTAACAGATAAACTATCCAGCTGGTAGTTACCCGGGCAAGTAAATGTTACCAGATTTGAAAAGTATTCAATTCCGGTAAACGTATGTATCTGATTATTCCCATAAGCTATTTTTAAAGCTCCAACTTGTTCGGCTTCACTAATTTGGATTTCATTATCGTTATTAGCATCAATCGCCAAATTATTACCATTCATATCCTTGGCAATGTCATTAGCCGGACTTGATTGCAGCAGTTTAGCCTTAAAAGCTGCATCAGGAATAATTGCAATCTGAGCGTGCAGGAGTCCTAAAGAGATTGCGAGTAGTGATGTCAATATTGTTTTTTTCATAACAGGTATATAATTTATCAGGTGATTTAATATCAATATCGTTTTATTTCCTAATATTTATCCGTAAAGACTTTCTCAATTGGCAGAATAAAGAATAAAATGATACCATACTATTACTTATATCTGAAAAACGACTATACTCAATTTGCACCGTTTATTCCTGATTATTGAAAGTCTTCATTAACTCTAAAACAAGGCTAAAGTAATCCAACTTTTGTTTCAACAAAAAAAATTCGAAGAATAATAAGGCTTAGATCAAGGACTGTCTAAATTGTTGCTTCTTAGGTTGCCATAAGTGAAGATTTCCTTAGAAGAGACCGGCCTCAGAAAAATACGCCAGTGGTTCTTGTCGGAGGTATCCCGCAAGGGCAGGACAGGTCGTGCGGATGGCAAGTGTCCCGCTTGGCGGGTTAGACTCCGCAATACACAGTAAGGAAAACCGTTTGGATTTGTTGCGCTTTTTCATGCCTTGCATTGCGAGGAGATACCAACGGCTTAGAACCGCCAGAACTTCTCACGAACATCTATAATATAAGCCATGGGTCAGTAATTTTTATAAAGCCTAGATTTTTTATTCGCTTATTGTCTATTTGCAAAGGAGCTTCCGGCAAAACGGGACAAGCTATAAGAGGGCTTCGCTATGTTGTTGTTTTTTGATCATGCAAAAAGCAAAGAAAAAGTGAAAGATTTTCCGAAAACCTGGACTCCAGCAAATACCTTGAGTTTTAGTCACAATCTTATTGATTCAATCGCCCCATTCTCACCAGAAAATGAAGGTGATCCGTTTTAGTCCGGGTAAATAATAATGAACATGAATTAAACAAATCAGCCAATTTTCTTACCGGCCATGGGGCCTGGCTTAAGCGAATGAATTTCAGTGACTTTAATTACGACAACTGCCAGTGGTTTGGGATATCCCATTTGTACTGACATGCCAACAGCCTGTTCATATAATTCACCGCTATCGTACAACATTGGATTTCCAATAAATCTGTAGCCATCCAGAATTTCACGGTTTACTACCGCTACGGCAACCTTCGACCCTCGCTTAATATTTGTATAAGTAATTCCACCAGTCCCTTCCGTAAAAATAAGAGAATCATCGGATAAAACCCGGGTCGACCGTTTCGGAGCTACATTGGGCATTCCTTCAGCATCGGCAGTACCTATAAAACATTGCTGTGTAGCAATCATGTCTTTCATTTCCTGTGTGAATATCGCAGCCATTTTCTAAAATTTTAAATTAATACGAGGTGGATATATAAAGGTAGTCCTTTTTTTATTTTGTCAAGCGAAGCTTGTAAAATTCTTTTTGAGTCTGAGGCGGAACTTGGTGCTTAGTGCATAATGCCTGGTGTCTGGTGCATAGTGCTTGGTGCCGGGTGCAGAGTGCCTGGTTAAGACATTGTGATAGTATATAAACTATTCATTTCACTATTCAATATTCACTACTCGTGCTGAGCGATGGCTGGTGAGCGCAGCCGAACCAAGTCGAAGCATTTACTTTCATCTATCAAGAATACTAGTATTTGAATAGCAGGTAGATAATTCATGTGAGTTTTAGTTTGTGCTATTGTTGAATGATTGTTTGCTATTCATTATTTTTACCCCTCTGTTCGCCTGAGGCGGACATCTCCCCGTTGGGGTGAACCCTTCGAACGTGATTTGTGCTTTTTTATCACATTTTACAAACAACAAAAATCACTTCTCAATATTTCAATGTATTTCAATGTATTTCTACTTATTTCAAATTTTTTAGTTAGTTCAAGTTTGTGCCATTGCTAAATGGTGGTTGTCTATTCGCTTTTATTTCACTACCTCAATTCCAAGAATCAAACATGCCATATACAATAACTTTGTGCAATCGCCCGGGAAAATAAGGTGATGGTTGCCAAGCGGACTTTGCCTGAGCAAATTTACTTCATTTGCAGTGAGTTTCACTTCGATTTGTGTACGGCAGGCGGTGACTGATTTTGGTCGGCCGGTTATATTTGTAGGTGCAATAAACGCTTTGCTGAGGGTATTGTCAAAACGAAAAATAGTTATCCGGTCACCTTTAAAATCACCTTCCACGGCTGTGCCTTTCCCTGTTTCGAAGTGCGTTTTTACCGAAAAACCTGAAACCAGGCCCGGAGCTATGGTGCAATGTGAAAACATACACACTTCCTCTGACACTTTATTGATGTTTGCCATCCAGGGAATGATCCCGGTTAGTTCCTTGCAGAGCATCATTGCTGCAATGGCCGTAAGGTCACCTTCGCAACCTGCCGGAATTCCTTCGTTATTGAACTTTGCCAGCGGAAGACATGCTGTAACACAGTCTTTTTGCACCATAGGGAAACATTCTACAGTGATGGCATCCAGGTTCATGGTCTGAATGGTATGCGTTAACAATTCGCTTACTTTTGCTGTTTCGGTAAGATTCATACCCGTTTTACCTGTAAAGGAAGCAAGAAACAGTTCCGAGGCTTTATATTCTGTAAAATGAGCCAGTCCGCTCCATGGAATTACACGTAATTTAATTCCAAGCTTCGCTTCCAGCACATCCGAAGGAATTACCGAAGCAATAAGCCAGTCCGAAACCTGCCCGATCAGACCGAGTTTTTTCCCTTTTAAGCTTTTCAATGCTTTTTTTACGATACTAAAGTCCATAAGAAAGGCTGCCGTTCCGGCTTCTTCCTCATCAAGCAGCACCGACGGAATATCCTGGCTGTTCAGGTATGCCTTCACTTCGGTAGCAGAAGCGTATGCATTGTCGTGCTGCGAGCCTATAAGTATATAAAAATGATTCGCCGAAACCAGTTTCATGGCAGCTTGCTCAGAGCCGCCGGAAAGGAAAAACAGAACATCGGGATTGCTTTCAGCAAGCATGTACTTTCCGGGCGAAACCAGTTTTTCAATTCGTTTGCCCGCCTTTTCAAAAACAGCATCCGGTGCACCCTGGTATGCCAGGAGTTTTATTTTTAGTTTTGTCATTCTGGTTCAGCCCGTTTACAATTTTAAATAAGTGTGGAATACACTTGATTGTTTTCTCAATTATGATCTCAAAAATCGTTTTCTTGAAAGGAGGAGATCCAAACATTCCCTTTGCAATGTTTGAAAAACCACATCATTCTGAAAGTACTCCGACCCAATTAGTATCTGATTTGATATTATCAGTTTGTTCAATATTACGCTTGACGGCCGACGCTATAGCAAGTGCGGGAATAAATTGCTGTTCAACTGTCTGCCAAAGCAAATGTATGTAAAGATTTTAAATGTTTCAACGAACACCAAAACCCCGCATTATGGCTAGGTGCTGTTACCAACCGTACTTTATCTTGTCAATTGGTAGTCATGAATTAATAGTTCAGGAGAAAGATTTAGTCGTGTTGTTAATTTTCGGATCATTTCAACCGTCAGTTTTCGTTTTCGGTTTAATATTTCTGAAACCCGATTCTTTCCACCTATTTCATTTACCAGGTCCACTTGTTTGAGTTGCATTTCTTCCATTCTTATTTTAATGGCTTCAATAGGGTCGGGTGCTTCTATCGGATAATGCTTTTTTTCGTATTCATCAATTAAAAGTCCAAGCACGTCTGCCTCATCACTTTCGACAGTTCCGATTTCTGAATCAAAAATGATTTCAAGTCTTTTCAGTGCTTGGGTGTAGTCAGTTTCGGTTTTGATTGGTTTTATATTCATGACCGGATTTTTAAATATTGTTTGCATTTATTTTATCGTATTCAAGGTGAGTTCCAATAAATCGGATAAAAATCCATTGTTTCTCGAAGTTGAATTTTGCCACTAGTCTATATGAATTTCCTTTAATGTTAAAAACGATTCTACTGTCTTTCAGAATACTTGCATTAACATAAGTCTGTTTAATTTCGTTTGGAGTTTTCCAATTTGAACTCATTGCAGTGTCATACCAAGTCTTTAAGTATTGCTCCGAGTCCGGATAAATTGTCCAGAAGTTCTTCAAAGTACTTTTTGCAAAAATTCTATTCATACGATACAAATGAAGATGCAAAGATAATCAATAATTCCCAATTTGGGAACTTCCCTTGAAAATATTTTTTTTTAGTATGGTTGGTAACGGCCGCAGCTAGCCGTAGTGCGGGAATAGATTGCTGTTCAACTGTCTGCCAATACAAATGTATGTAAAGATTTCGAATGTTTCAACGAACACGCAAACCCGCATTATGGCTAGCTGCTGTTAGCAAACGTATTTAATTAATTCCATGGTTATAGGCAACTAGTGAAGAAGTAATAAATCAAATCAAAAATTTATTTGAGAAGAATCATTCTCTTTGTATCGACTTCTTGCTGATTTACTAATAAAGAGTAGATATAAATACCTGGTTGTAATTCTTTGCGACCAATTAAGAATTCCCCTATCCCATTTTCTAAAACAGGATGTTGTATTATGAGTTTCCCATTTATATCATAAACCAAAATTAAAGCACTCTGAAATTCACTTTGTCCAATTTCGTAAGCAATTATAGTTTGTTCAGAGAATGGATTTGGTCTGTTTTGAAATAGCTTGGATATTGAAATATCCTCTATAGTATTTTCATTTTGAGCTGAAAAAGATTTATTCACGGATTTATTTAGAGTTACTTTTAGTTCTTCAATTTGCTTTTGAAGCATCAATATAGTTTTCTGTTGTTCTTGAATTGCTGATACAGTTAAAGGAATAATTTGGTCATAATCTAAAAGTAAATTCCCTAATGCTTCGTCCGTAAATTTTGCTTCTGGAAATTGTCGTTCAACTTCTTGGGCGATAAAGCCATATTCATTTCGTATACCTGAAATCTTATCGCCCTTTTGATTTATTCTATTATCATTAATTGTATAATAGACTGGATTTAGCCTCATTACCTTTTCTAATCCACTGTTTAATGATATAACATTTGATTTATATGTGCTATCAGATAATTTAAAATAGTTTGCAGCAAATAGATCATTAAATGACACATAATCAGACCAAAATGAAATTGCTTTTGAACTGGATCCTATTGTAATACCTCCTACCGGTCCATAATTAACTTTCATTCTAAGTTCATAAAAAGGATTAGAAGGATATGATGTTAATAATAAATTTCCAGCAATGTGACATTTAAATTCACTATTTGGCCAATTCGTACCTATACCAACCCTTCCATATTGATCTACTTTTAGTTGCGCCAAAGCAAAGACAGGCATAAGTATAACAAAGGCAATGATTGAGAATGTTTTTGTTTTCATAGTTTTGGTTTTTTTAATTCTTTACTATTTTATATTCACCCATAACATTGTGTTTTAAAATAAGCTGATTTTCTGGAATTATTTCGGTGTAAATGTATGTATGAGTCCCTGTAATGACATAATTATTTTTTGAAATTTTTTCTATTTTACCTTCAACTTCTATATCATTAGACATGTAACTACCACCACCATGGTCATATGGTAAAAATAAAACTCCATTAACCTTATTCTTATCATATTTTGTTAAGGAAGAGCTTACTGTTCCTTGTTCATATCCAGTAAATGAATGTGAGAAATTAATTTGATTCTCTGTTGCAGATATAATAAATATAGGTTGTTCTCTAACTAATTTATATACAGTATCATTCTTTGTATAAGAACCATCGAATGTTGCTTTATAAATTCCGGGTAGCGGTATATGTTCTTTTGTGCAACTAATTAATAAGATGCAAATTATAGAAAGTACAAAAGGGGTCTGGTGAATACTATTCATGATTTCTATGTGTTAAGTTATTAAAGTTTAGTTTGAAGAAAATATCAGTAACAGGCATCACCGTTTAAAACTATTTGGCTACCAAAAGGAACTTCAAAATCACCATTTATTAGAATACCATTTGCCGATCTAAAATAGTAAACTTTATCATTTGGTACAACATTATAACATCCGTTACCTCCTAATAATATATTATTTTTCAATGTATTAGTATGATTAACAAAAGAATAACTACAAGTCGAAATACTTATTGAGCATTCTCTTCTCAATTTATAGTATTTTACAAAATCTACTTTCATTTCTGCAGGTAAGCTACCGTATGGATACCCAAAGTTATAATTTTGAGGGAATTCATGATTATTTAATGCGAAATTAAGGATAATATTAGTGGGGTCGAACTTATTGTCATTCACTTCAGTTCTTATTGGAGAATTGTCAACATACCAAGTAATCTTGCTAGGTGACCATTCAATAGCATAATTATGCCAATCCCTATAATCATATAATTGAGTTATTTTATAATTGCCAGTGCAAAAGTAATTTGGGTTTGGCACTCCTGTGTTATGCATATTAGAGGTCATTATATTGTAGTCATGCAAGAAATTAGAAGCTCCAGGTAAAACACAGTATTCATTTGTGCCAGGTATCATTTCAAAAATATCCATTTCTTGATAGGTTGAGGAAGATGCCATCCATGTCCAAAATGCTGGCCAATAACCATAACCGTATGGTAATTTAACTCTAGCTTCAATATAACCATACTGGACTGATGATGTGTTTTTTGTTTCAATCCAACCCGAAGTATATGCGTGTGTACCTTGATTGCATGATCCGCAAATCCAAGATGTTGGCATTGGAGGACTAGTTGGACAATTTGAATTTTCCTTTTTAAGGGTAATAACCAAATTCCCATTATTTATTGAAATGTTTTGCGCTAAATACAATTGTGGTTCTCCACCATGATCGCAATAATCAGCTTTAATCCAACGATTACTATCGAAATAATCAAATTCATCAACCCATTCTAATTGCCATATAGGGTCATTGGCAGGAGTTTGACTATAACAAAGTACGTCTATAGTCAAAAAGATAATTAGAATCTTTGTTTTCATTTCTTTACACATTTAGGATATAGACCTTGAATTCACATTTTTATTTTTATATGTTTGCTAACGGTTGCGGCTATGCCCAGTGCGGGATTGCGTGGCTGCGTCATTATCCCACGTTACAAACCTTGCCTGCGGGAACTGAAGCTTAAAACCCTCTAAAACCCGCATTGGGTATAGCCGTTGTTAGAGCCAGTGAATTGTTATTCCTTTGTCAAAATCATCCGTTTTGTATCAATTATTTTATTGTCTATCAATAATGTATAAAGATACATGCCTGCCCTCAAATCAGAACCATTTATTGTAATATTTCCAAGTCCTTTTTGAGAAATTGCATATGATTTTATTTCTACTCCCTGCAAGTCATGTATAATTAATCTTACAGAAATAGACTTATCAGGAATTTCAAATTTAATTTCAGTATTTAAAGAAAAAGGATTGGGAATATTATCAAATAATTTTGCATTTTCAGATAATGATTCATTTATTGATGTCGTTTCATCAGATATTGTAGCACTTTTTAATTTTGAGTTGTTATTAGAGGCACAACAATTATCAATAGTCTTTTTTAGTTTAACAATTTCTTTCTCTTGAGAATATACAATTGTTTGCAATGTTTCAATTTGAGTTTGTTGTTCTTTTATTGATTCAATTAAAACTGCTGTTAAATCTGTATATGAAAGAGCTTTGGTACTATCTGGCATTATTTTGACTATGCCAGGAAATACTTGCTCAACTTCTTGTGCAAGCAAACCTAATCTTCTTTCTTTTTTTTGTTCATTAGCCACATACCCTAAAGTTTTAGTGCCTTTCTTGGTGTCGTTTTAATAATTATACTCATATCCATTTAACTTCTTCAACTTAGATAAAGGCGATTCAATCTTTGTAATATTCTCTTTTAATGCGCTATCAGAACCAAAATATCCACCTCGTTCACACCATAAATAACCCGAAGCGTGAACAAAAAACCTGTCACGACCGCCATAATTTAAGTTATATGCACATGAATTGTATGTAGGGACTGAAACTTTTAGACCACTCCACCAATCACTTGTATTTGCTGTAATATTAACCATTCCATAACTGTTTATATCTAATTGAGCATTTACAGTTGAACCTAAAAGCAATGTAATTGCTAATGCAAAAAATATTTTTGATTTCATTTCTCTTTATTTTAATTGTTTATAATAATACTTTGTAAATTTAAAATTGACTATTTTCATTTTTTAACACCATCAATAACATGAGTCGTGTTACCACCTAATCCGCCCCATCTTAAGTATAGATGTATTTTGCTTTCACCTTCGAACTCTCCATTAGAATACTGAGTTGGAAATATAGATAGTTCTCCTGATTCAATAATATTAAGAACAATTAAACTATCTTTTGAGTACTGAATATTTAATTCATTATCAGCATTTCCGTTACTTATTTTTCCTAAATAATAAATAGTATCTCGCTCATATTGCCCAATACTATCTATATTGAGTTTTGTTACTTCCACTACAAAATCCCAATTCCCAGTATATTTGTCTCTAAAATCTTTTGATTCTTTTTTACAGCAAGTAAAAAAGATTAATACTGCAATAATTGCACTTAATTTTATCATATTTCTCATAATCTATATTTTTAGTGACATGGATTAACATCAACAAAAAAAGTTGAACCAATTGGAATCGTAAAACTGCCTTCAATCCTAAAGCTATTTGTCGCCCTTAAATAAACGTTTTTACCACTTGGAACAGAATTCGAGCAACCAGTGCCTCCAATTTTAATATCTCGCTTAACTCTATGGTCAATTGAATTAAAGTTAAAACTACAATTAGAAATATTATTATTGCAATCGTTTTTCAGTTTATGTACTTTAACAAAATCAATAAGCATTTCTGACGGGAATGGAGTTGAAGAATTTGGCAGAGCCCATGGCTCAATTGCAAAATTTAGTATGATTCGCACGGGGTCGATAATTCCATGATTCGTTGATATTCTTATAGGATTTCCGTCCACATACCAAACAATTTTTTTAGGAGACCATGCAACAGCATAATTATGATAGGCATATGCATAGTTACCCATATTATATTCTTGGTAATTATTGGGTTCATTACCATAATTCGTATGAATATTAGTAGTTATAATATTAGAAGGTAAATGCCCATTCATTTCAAAGATATCTATTTCTGCGGCATTTGTACCTGTAACTCCTTCTCCAATAAAAGTCCAAAATGCAGGCCAAAATCCATATCCATAAGGTAATTTAATACTTGCTTGAATTAAACCATATTGAACATTCTTTGCGGATTGTGTTTCTACGCAACCAGATGTGTATGAATACCACTCTTTATTACAAGCCCAACCCTGTAAATTAGTACATTGATATGTTTCTTTGTTCATTTTCAACACAAGATTCCCATTTGAAATATAAACATTATTATTTCTATTAGTATATACTTGTGGTTCCCCATAATGGTCAAAGTCATTGGCGACCCTCCATGTTGAAGAATTTAGACTATTAAAATGATCCTCCCACACTAACTCCCAATGTGGGTCATTTAAAACTGTCTGTCCAAAACAGCTATAAATGCTAATGAATAAAAATATAATAAAATATATTTGTTTCATTTTTTAAAATTTTAAATTAATAAAAATACTAAATCTACACATACAAAAATGTATGGATTATTCTGCTTCGGTGGTTCTTTGTTCTTTGGTTTCATTGGCTCTAACGGCTGAGTGTAGCAGTAGTAAGGGATTGCGGGGAACTAACTTGTCCACCAAAACGAAATTTTATGCGTGGCAAAACGCTTGAATTACCACTGAAACCCTTATTACTGCTACACTTTGTTACCCACCGTAATTTTTTATCTTTTGCTTTATTTGACCTATAAAGGGAGACGATCAATAGTTTCTTTTTTTAAACTCTCGCCAACGGTGTATTTATACTCTTTACTAAACTCCTTTGTAAACTGGAATATAGCCAACAGCAAGTCGTACGTTGCTTTATATACAGGAA
>JBBQSY010000006.1:0-63614 GCA_038213495.1 Bacteroidales bacterium | reverse complement strand
AAAAACGCTGTAAGTAATTAACCTACAGCGTTTTATATTAACTATCAGTGCCCAGAACAGGACTCGAACCTGCACAGCCGTAAGGCCACTGGTCCCTGAAACCAGCGTGTCTACCAATTTCACCATCTGGGCAGATGGATCTTTAATTTGTGTGATGAGTGCCCAGGACAAGACTCGAACTTGCACATCCTTAAGGACACCAGCCCCTCAAGCTGGCGTGTCTACCAATTTCACCACCTGGGCAATATATTTATTTTAAAGAACTATTGTAGGCTCTATCATTTTTATTCTGTAGTACAAACTGGCGTGTCAACCATCCCGATAGCTATCGGGATCACCACCTGGGCAAAGCGGGTGCAAAGATAGTATTTTTCTGAAATGATAAACAATGAAAACATAAATATTTCAATCTTTTGATTGATTTGAACAGCATAAATCTGCCACACTAAATTATACCCTAACTCAAAGCTGATAACCAACTGAAAATAAGCTGTATATTACATCAACAAACATTGTTTCCTTGCCAAAACATAGTTTTTAAAGAAAACGTTCTCCGGTAAAACCATTTTGATTAACTTTGACAACTGCACAAAAAAGCCATTTATTATGTTTACCAAAGACGACCTCAAGCAACTCCAATCGCGCGGCAGCGACCCTAAAGTAGTTGAAAACCAGATAGAAAATTTCAAAAGAGGATTCCCATATATCAACCTCGACAGGCCTGCAATAGTCGGCGATGGAATAAAAGCGTTCAACCAGCGCGATGCCAAAAAGCTTTCATATTACTACGACTCCAATTCGAAACGCTACGAGGTGCTGAAATTTGTTCCGGCCTCCGGCGCTGCCAGCCGCATGTTCAAGCACCTGTTCGAATTTATGGATTCCTATACCGGTTCCGACGAAGATATCAGCCAACTTCAGACTTCACCAAAGCTTAAACTGGTAAAAGAATTCTTCGACCGGATTGAAGACTTTGCTTTTTATAATAAGCTTTCAGAAACCATGCGTAAGGATGACTATGATATCCATGAATGTCTTGCAAAAAAAGAATATAAAACCATTATCGATTACCTGCTCAACCCGGTAGGGCTTAATTATGCTAACCTTCCGAAAGGATTGCTGCTCTTCCATTCATACCCCGACGGTGCGCGTATGTCGATTGGAGAGCATATGGTGGAGGCTGCCAACTATTGCAAGGACAAGGAAAAACGCTCAGCCATCCATTTTACGGTTTCCCCTGAACATGCAGATATGTTCCTCGAGGAAATTAACCGTGTTAAAGGAAAATACGAAGACCTTTTTGATCTTAAATATGAGCTCACCTTTTCGCTGCAAAAAGCATCAACTGACACTATTGCGGTTGATTTGAATAATAAACCTATGCGTGAAGCTGATGGCACGCTGATGTTCCGACCCGGCGGACATGGTGCCCTGATCGAGAACCTCAACGACCGCGAAAGTGAGATCGTTTTTATCAAAAACATTGACAATATAGTGCCCGACAGCATGAAGTCTGATACGTATCTTTATAAAAAAGTACTCGGTGGATACCTTTTCGAACTTCAGGATGCTGTTTTCGAGAACCTCGAAACGCTGGATGATAAACCGGATGATGAAGACCTGCGGACAATACTGCGTTTTATAAAGTCGAAACTGGGTTTTGTGGTTGATCCCGAATTCCCGACAATGGCCCGTGAGGATAAGATTGAATACCTTCATCATAAACTGAACCGACCTATAAAAGTTTGCGGCATGGTTAAAAACGAAGGTGAACCAGGTGGTGGCCCATTCTGGGTAAAGGAACCAAGCGGCGAAATCTCTTTGCAGATCGTTGAATCCTCACAAATTGATATGGACATTGCCGGGCAAAAAGAAATTCTCGGCAAATCAACCCATTTTAACCCGGTTGACCTGGTATGCGGCGTACGCGATTACAAGGGAAAGGTCTTCGACCTGAGAAATTTTGTTGATCCTGCCACCGGTTTTATCTCCTATAAATCAAAAGACGGAAAAGACCTTAAAGCACAGGAGCTTCCGGGCTTGTGGAATGGCGCTATGGCCAACTGGATCACCGTTTTCGTAGAAATCCCTATCAGCACATTTAACCCGGTAAAAACGGTAAATGATTTGCTGAGGAAGGAGCATCAGTAGGATCATGTGGCTGAAAGATAATCCCAACATAGCATTTTTTAATTCTACTATACTAGCCGGATATCAATAAACATATACCTATCAGAACAGATTTTGAATATTAACCTATAAGGAACACTATGATTAAACGATCATTTTTCGTTGGAGTTGTTGCACTTGTGTTTTTCTTATCATGCACCAAGGAACAGGCCGATTACCGTTTGCCGGGATTTGATACTCCAGTGATTACCGGGTATCATATGCGTGATCCTAATGGATGGGAAATGGGGATCATTGGCACTGCAAATGTTAAATTAAGCGATAGCGATAGCCCGTTAACTTCCAGATATTCCATTTTAATATATCCGAATCCCTGCATTACAACATTTAATATGCACATCGTGGCACCCGAAAATAACCAAATAAAAAAGCTATGGATAACCCGCGCAAATATCAGCGGTAATTTATCGAATTCTTCTGTTTATTTGAATATGAATGCCATTAACATAGGTGGGTTTCCGGTTTTTCAGACTGATTTCACCTCGGAGCAAATAAGTATTGATGTATCAAAATTTGAAGATGGCTTTTATCGCGTTTACCTTAAAACTGGTGGTTTTATTTTGTATGATAACCTGGTTATAAATCAATCAATACAATAAATACGAATATGAATATGAATAAAAAAATTATTTTCTTGGTTTTAGCGGGTACGCTTTTCTCAAATATATTATTTGCGCAACATAAAGGGAAAACCGGATTGAGCGGATCTATCCAGGGTAGTGATTTCGGAATTTTAATTCCTGTCTGGGTTGGAGAGAAGACCGTTATTGCTCCGGCCTTTGAACTCAAATTCGGAGAAAAGATCGGGACTGACTTTGCCGTTGGATTGGCTACCAGGATGTACCTCAAAACAGAAAAATTATGTCCTTACTATGGATTTAAACTTGGAGCTCTGGTTAATATTCCGTCTTCCGCCAATGAAATTGATACTGAGACAAAAATAGACCTGGTTGGCGGGCTTGCATTTGGAGCAGAATACTTTTTTGTTGATAATTTCAGTGTCGGGGTCGAATTACAAGGCAATATTACCAAATCCGGTACAAATTCTGCAAGATTTGGAAATCCCGGGGGTATAAATTTCAATACAGGAACCATGGTAATTGCTACTATCTATTTTTAAGAGATAAGAAAGCAATGTCCTTATTATGGTGCCAGCCTGTTGATACTCCACACATTCCCTTCAAGTAAATACTGTATCCTGTCGTGCAGCCTGCCTGGCCGGCCCTGCCAGAATTCCATACGATCGGGTTTCAGACGGTAACCGCCCCAGTGTGCAGGGCGTGAAAGATTTTCATTTCCATCCATCAATAAGAGTCTTTCGCGATCCTCTTCCAGTTTTACACGCGAAGTAATGGGTTTACTTTGTGGCGAAATTATAGCATTGATGCGGCTTTCGGGCGGACGAGAATAAAAATATGCATCCGATTCATCTGAGTCGGTTTTACTTACAATTCCTTCGATGCGGACCTGCCTTTCGGTAAGCGGCCAGAAAAATGTAAGTGCAGCGAAATGGTTTCCATTTAACTGCACTCCTTTGCGACTCTGGTAATTGGTAAAGAAAACAAATCCATGGTCATCAAACGATTTTAGTAGAACCATCCGTGCCGAGGGTCTGTATTCGGACGAAACCGTAGAAAGCACCATTGCCGTCGCCTCCGGTTCGCCCGATTCCATGGCTTCATGCAGCCATTCCCTGAACCAGTTTACTGGCTCAGGCGGGAATTCTTCGCCATGTATGGCACTTTGACTGTAGTTTTTACGAATATCTCTCAGATCCATAGTTTTGAATTGTTTTAAATTTTCTGCACAAAAGGATAAATATAAACAAAATAAACACTCCAATGTTCTGGACAACCCCTTTCAATTAATTGCAGTAACCTTATGATTTCATATCTTCGCACTGAATTTAAGAATCCATCCTTTTCACGGACATTATGAAGATTTTCCCTGCTCTTATCCTGCTGACATTAATTTTGTCTTTCGCATCCTATGCACAAACTAAAGAAAAACCTAATCGGTCGGAGTTTGTTAATGCTATGCTGGAAGAGCGAAAACTTAAAGATGCAGAGATGATCTCTGACGAGCATTCACCTATTCCTGCTGAAGAAAAAGCAGGTTTTAAGAATTTACATTATTACAGGCCGGATGCAAAATTCCGCAAAGAGGTTACGTTCGAAAGATTTGATCAGGCAACCCATTTCCTGATGAAAACAACAACCGAAAGACTCCCGGAATATTCAATATACGGGGTTGTGAGATTCCGGCACAAAAATAAAACCTATTCACTCAATGTGTATCAAAACATCGAACTGGTAAAGAAACCCGGCTATGAGAAACATCTTTTTATACCATTCAACGACCTTACCAACGGAAAAGAAACGTATGGTGGTGGCAGATTTCTGGATATTACCGAAACCGGGGCGGATAAATTAATAGTGGATTTTAACAAAGCCTACAATCCATATTGCGCCTACAATCATAAATACTCCTGCCCTGTTCCGCCCGAAGCGAACGATTTGAAAATCAAGATTAAAGCCGGTGAGAAAAAATGGCATAAGTAGCCGTTCCGATACATATTACATGAAAAAAACTGAATTTTCCGGAACTATACAACAGACTCATTTACTGATGATTAAATAATGGCAAGAGCAGTTGATTCTTCTGATAACCGAATAACGCTCAGGCGCTTGCTTCGCAGGCCCAAATACAGGTATATGGCGGCGAACCGCATTGTGCCGCATTTGCCATGGCTGGTGCTGATAGGGCTTTCGGTTTATTTGTATAAAACGCGGATTTTTGCTGATTCGGGGTATTATGTATCACAGTTTATCAACAATAAAACTTTCTGGATCGAATGCCAGCAGTTAGTTTCAGGTATACCTCAGATACTTCCTCTGATTGGTGTGTGGACTGGACTGGAAATTAAATATATTCTCCTGCTCTTTTCGCTCAGCCATGTTCTGTTTTTCTATTTCCTCTTTCTTTTTGTTTATTATGGCCTTCGCGACAGGCGTTCGGGGCTATTGATTATTCTGACTCAAACCGTCGGAATTATGTATGGATTTTTCAATCCTATGTTCGAACTGAACTATGCAGTTCCGTTGCTGATCACATTTTATGCCATCTGGCAGCTGCCTTTCCGCTTCAGGACAATCTATATCCTGCTTATACTTGAAGCACTGATACTGCTCAGCCATCCGTTTGCTTTTATACTTCTCGTTTACATTATGCTTTACGATTATACAAAAAAAACGGCAAAATCCTTTAAGTTCTATATTCCTGTAGCACTGGTATTTATCGGGCTGCTAGCCTTCAGGTATTTTGTTCCCTGTGATTATGGCTCTGATAAATATGGCTGGCTAACAAGTTATTCCGATACCAACCAGTTTCTGCATCAAATAAATCCGGCACATTTAAAAGCACTCGGAATGTTTATGGTGTACAACTACGCGGAGGTACTCGTAGCCTTCATCCTGGTGCTTTATATGCTGGCAACCCGAAAGCAATGGTTCAGAATAGCATTGGTGATGGTTGCTTTTTTGGGATTTTTAATTCTTGCAGGTTCCGCCTTTGATTCAACACCATCGTACCTTACGGAACAAATGATGTTTCCCCTGATCCCAGTTGTTTTCATCCCTCTGATTTACGGATTCCCGCTGGTCGGAAGGCAAGGTCTGCTGAACATATCAATTTTGCTCATTTCGGCACTTATTGCATATCGACTAACAGTTATTTATTTTGCCAGCGATAAATTTGTGAAAAGGGTGACGCAAATGGAACAGCTTATTGAGGCCGCCCGAAAGAAAGGAGGCAATAAATTTTTCGTTTCGGAAGCGATAACCGACCATGGGTATACGCTGATGAACTGGTCGTATCCCATTGAAACCATGCTTTTAAGCGCCATCGACGGAAATGATATCACGATCACCATCGCACCCGAAAATACCCTGCATTCGGTCACTGAAACTGACGACATCAAGGCGGACGAATTTATCTTCCGGAATGATGAGCTTAAAGACGAAAATTGGCTCAACAGCATCTATTTCCATTTGGATATTGGACCCTATCTTCCCATAAATGATCCTACCCCAAATAAAAACATCAACTTTGCAGCCAACAACATCAGGATCATTATTGATTCGAAAAATATATACAGGGCCATGGACACGGTTTGGATACCCGTAACCATCCTTAACCAGGGCAAAACATCCGTTTACTCCGGAATAAAAAACAAGGTTTTTTTATCTTATTTTTGGGTCGAAAAAAACAATGTGTTAAACTGGGATGAGATCAGAACTCCCCTGCAGACTGATATCACGGGTACAATGAAACAGGATATAAGAGTTGCTGTGCCACTCAATAAAGGGCGCTTACAAATAAAAGTTGATATAATTGCGGATGATAACTGGTTTGGAATTTCGAGCCAGGAAGACGTATTGGTATACTAATTGATGCGCTCTGATGTTATTACAAAACCGATCCAATACTAAAATCACGATACCTGAAATGAAAAAGATTATTGCTTTACTTTTTGCACTTTTTATAGGCGCCGGGTTACACGCTGCCGAGAAAGGCTATAAAATTACCGTAAAACTAACAGGCTCGGCCGATACAGCCCTGCTGCTGGCTCATTATTATGGCACAAAACAATACCTTGATGATACTGCTTTCAGGAACAAACAGGGAGTATTCATTTTCCAGGGCAACGAAAAACTTATTGATGGAATGTATATTATTGCTGGTGAGAACAAGAGCAAGTATTTCGATTTTTTTCTTACGGGAACACAACAAATTGAATTTGCCTGCGATCCGGCTAATGTTGTTAATACCATGCAGATTAACGGATCGGACGATAACAAGGCATTTTTTACGTATATCAGATACCTCGGCGAGAAGCAGGCTGAAATTGAGCCTTTGAATAACTGGATGAAAGCAAACAAGAACCGCTCCGACTCCGTTGAAATTATAAAATCCCGAATTGAAGCCATCGACAAGGATGCCAAAGCGTATATTAAAAATTTCTGTTCTCCGGACAAGGGTTTCCTGTCGGCTGCTTTTGTAAAAGCCAACAACGAGCCTGAATACCTTTCGTATATCACTGCGCCGGATGGCAAGGTTGACTCTGCCCTGATCTACCCAACGTATAAAGCACACTTTTTCGATAATTTTACCTTTAGTGATAAACGGTTGATCTACACACCGGTTTTCGCTCAAAAAATTGATTTCTATTTTGATAAACTGGTTGTTCCTGTTCTCGACTCATTGCAGAAAGATATTGACCGGGTTATGACCCTGGCTTCGGTTGATAAAGATATGCAAACCTATATGGCGTGGTTTCTTTCCCTCAAATACGAAACCTCGCAGGTAATGGGCCACGACGGTTTATTCGTTTATATTGTGCGCAAATACCTGGAGCCGGGCAAAGTAGCATGGTTGTACCCGGAAGTTAAAGAAAACATTCTGAAACGTGTAAATTCCCTTGAGCCATTATTGCTGGATAAGGTAGCACCCAATCTCATATTGGTCGACACCAACAATGTTGCACATTCGTTGCTGGCAACCAAAGCCAGGTATACACTGGTTTTCTTTTGGGAAAGCACATGCGGCCATTGCCAGCAGGAAATGCCGAAAGTTTTGAAATTTTATGATGAATTCCATTCCAAATACAACTTCGAAATATATGGGGTAAGTACCGACACCTCACTTGTAAAATGGAAAGCATACATCAAAAAGAACAATATGCCCTGGATCAATGTAAACGGACATATGAGCGTAAGCGGAAATTATCATACCCTTTACGACATCCGCAGTACACCCATCATGTACCTGCTGGACGAAAACAAAAAGATTTTGACCAAATTTCTGTTAATAGATGATATCAGCAACGTAATTATTAAACGGGAAGAGGCGCTGGAGAAAGAGAAAAAGAAGAGTGCACCATAAGAGTTTCAGAGTTTCAGTCCCGATAGCTATCGGGTTTCAGGGTTTCAGGTTCGGGATAACTGAAATCATAGCATTAAATCAAAGCTTTTCTGCCAACCCTATGCACCAAATACCAAGAACCAAATACCAAGAACCAAGAACCAAGATTCAAGAACAATGCACTAGGACTAAGCACTAAGCATCAGGCACCAGGCACTAAGCACTAAGCACTAACCACACAAAAATAACTTAATCCAAGACCCAATCTCAACCATGACCCCGTCACGAACCATTTGGATAACAGGAGCATCTTCAGGAATAGGCGAAGCATTGGCTATGGAATGGGCTGCAGCGGGAACTCAGCTTATCCTTTCCAGTTATGATGTAAAGCAGCTTGAAAGCGTCTCCATCAACTGCCAAAAGAAAGGAGCCGAGGTACAAACGATTCCTTTCGATCTCACCAAAGAAAATGAAATCGCCGAGGCAGTTAACAAGGTTCAGACCCTGGCTCCTAAAATAGATATCCTTGCCAATGTAGGAGGTATCGGGCAACGATCACTTATTATTGATACGCCGGCAGAAGTTTCGCGTCGAATTATGGAGATTGATTTCTGGGGGCATGCAACACTGACTTCTAAAATACTGCCGTTTATGGTGAAAACCGGTGGAGGAAACATCGTTGTAATGAGCAGCCTTTCGGGATTGTTCGGGTTTCCGCAACGTTCGATGTATTGCGCAGCCAAACATGCGCTTCACGGCTTTTTCGAAACACTCAGGCTCGAACATCATAAAGATAAAATTAATGTTCTGATGGTTTGCCCGGGAAGGGTGAGAACCAACTTTTCCTTTGGCGCACTTACATCTACAGGCGACACACACGGGCAAATGGATAAAGGACAGGCTAATGGCGTTTCGGTAGAATACACTGCAAAAAAAATCGACAAAGCGATAAGAAAGAATAAAAAACAGGTTATAATCGGTGGAAAAGAAGTAATTATGCCCTACCTGAAGCGGTTCGCACCCTGGCTTTTCTATAAAATCGCTTTACGGATTGATCCGAATGCTTAGTTTTGGATGTCGGATGTTGGATGTCGGATTTCGGATGTTTGAGAATTGAAATTTTGAACAATTGAACATTTGAATAAATGAATAATTGAACATTTGAACGCCGAAGGCATTGAACCCTGAACGCGAAGCATTACACGCCGCAGGCATTGAACGCGCAGCCGTCACTGCGAGGAGGTACGACGAAGCAGGAACGCCGCAGGCATTTGAACCTTGAACATTTGAACCTTGAACCCCAAACCCCTATCCCGATAGCTATCGGGACCTAAATCCTTATTTAGAATGAATAATGTAGTAGTAAGCGGAATACAGCAACTCGGAATCGGAGTGCAGAATGTGGCTGAAGCATGGAAATGGTATCGTAAATACCTGGGGATGGATATTAAGGTTTTCGAGGAAAGTGCCACAGCATCCCTCATGTTGCCTTATACCGGCGGAATGCCACAAAAAAGGCATGCCGTTCTTGCAGTAAACCTGAGTGGTGGTGGTGGTTTCGAGATATGGCAATATACCGATCGCATTCCGCAGCCGCCCAAATTTGTACCTGCATTAGGAGACCTGGGGATATTTGCAGCAAAAATCAAATCGAGGGATGTCCAAAAGACTCATGCTTTTTTCACTGAAGAAAAACTCAATGTCAGCCCGCTGACTAAAGACCCTCATGGCAGGGCACATTTCTTTCTCACCGATCCTTACAATAATATTTTCCAGATTATTGAATCGCATAACTGGTTTTCGAAAGAGAAAAAACTTACCGGCTCGGTGTATGGAGTTATAATCGGAGCAACTGATATTGAAAAATCAATAGAGGTATATTCAGGCATTCTGGGCTACGACCAGGTTGTTTTCGATCTTAATGATTCGTTTACTGATTTTGAAGGAATTCATGGTGGCGATTCCAATTTCAGAAGAGTGCTGTTAAAACACAGCAAACCCCGCCTTGGAGCTTTTGGAAAGCTTTTGGGCGACAGCGAAATTGAGCTTGTACAGGTTAAAGGCCATGTGCCGCGTAAAATATATGAAGACCGGTTTTGGGGCGACCTTGGCTTTATACATCTTTGTTTTGATATACAGGGCATGGAAGCGTTAAATGCTGCCTGCGCCAAACGCGGATTCCCTTTTACCGTGGATAGTTTCGCGAATCGTGACGGTAACAGTTTTGATATGGGCGAAGCGGCCGGCCATTTTGCCTATATCGAAGATCCTGACGGTACCCTGATTGAATTCGTAGAAACACACAAAGTGCCGATTTATAAAAAATTCGGCTGGTATCTGAATCTCCGCAAACGAAACCCCAGGAAACATCTCCCTGACTGGATTGTTAAGGCGTTGGGTTTTGGGAAAGTCAAAGATTAATCCAGTTTATCCGAACTGATAAATGTCTTCGAAGCTATAATGAGAAGAATCATATTTAAGTAGTTTTAGGAAAATCACTACATTTATTGCATTCATTTTCCTGGTACCATGAGATTCAAAACTTCATTTTTACTCTTATCGTTTGTAATATCAACAGCGGGTTTTGCTCAGAAAACGCCGGCTGAATACGTCAACACCTTTATCGGAACCGGTGGCCACGGTCATACATACCCGGGAGCAACCATGCCTTTCGGGATGGTACAGCTTAGCCCGGATACCCGGCTCGAAGGCTGGGATGGTTGCAGCGGATATCATTACGACGATAATTATATTTATGGATTCTCGCATACGCATCTTAACGGAACCGGTGTTCCCGACCTTTGCGATATCCTTTTTATGCCTACAACCGGCGAAACAAGGTGGAACAACGGTTCGGATGGAAAACCAGGATATGGCTCACATTTTAAACACAGCAGCGAAAATTCAGAACCTGGTTATTACAAAGTATTCCTTGATGATTATGGCATTACAGCCGAACTTACTGCTACCACTCGAGTAGGAATGCACTGCTATACTTTCCCGGCAAGTATTGAATCCAATATCCTGCTTGATCTTTTTCACCGTGACGAAGTGCTTGAATCATCCATCAAAGTGATTAACAATACACAAATCGAAGGGTTACGCCGTTCGCGCTCATGGGCTGAGAATCAATATGTATATTTTGTTGCTGAATTTTCGAGGCCATTTTTATCTTACGAAATAGCCGTTGACAATAAAACCCAGCCCGGGATTACATCGGCTGAAAACAAGAAAAACATCAAAGCGATTTTTCATTTCAATACCACCAAAGGCGAAAAAATTTATGTAAAAGTCGGAATCTCAGCCGTGAACGAAAAGGGTGCCGGACTGAACCTGAACACTGAAATTCCGGACTGGGAGTTTGAGAAAGTGCGAAGCGATGCCAAAACAGCCTGGAACAACGAACTTTCGAAGATTGAAGTCGAGGGCGGAACCGATCAGCAGAAAACTGTTTTTTACACCGCTCTTTATCATACCATGGTGAACCCAAATACTTATATGGATGTGGATGGTTTTTACCGTGGCCGCGACCTGAAAGTACACAGGGACAGATCATTTACAAATTATACTGTTTTTTCCCTCTGGGATACTTACCGGGCTTTTCATCCTTTAATGACAATAATTGATC
Source organism: Bacteroidales bacterium (assembly GCA_038213495.1). Taxonomy (GTDB): domain Bacteria; phylum Bacteroidota; class Bacteroidia; order Bacteroidales; family UBA4417; genus UBA4417. The sequence goes on along the minus strand of JBBQSY010000006.1, from coordinate 51,874 downwards.
AGAAACGTACACTTGACTATATAAAAACTTTCCTCACACAATACGATCAGGGCGGTTTGCTACCAGTGTGGGAACTTGATGCTAACGAAACTTTCTGCATGATCGGCTATCATTCGGTTCCGGTAATTTTGGATGCTTACCTGAAAGGAATCACCGGTTTTGATACCGAAAAAGCATTTGAGGCCATGCGTAAAAGTGCAACGCGCGAAGGAAATATCGGGTTGCAGGCACTGGATCAAAATGGATATATTTCATCAGAGGATGAATCGGAAAGTGTTTCGAAAACCCTGGAATATGCTTACGACGACTGGTGTATTGCACAGTTTGCCAGTTCGATTGGGAAAAATGATGAGTATAAGTATTTCATCAAACGGGGACAGAACTATAAAAATGTATTTGATGCTTCAACCGGTTTTATGCGTGCCCGGACTAACGGCGGCTGGTTCAATCCTTTCGATCCTTTCGAAGTTAATTTTAATTATACAGAAGCCAATTCATGGCAATATAGTTTTTCGGCCGTTCAGGATATGGATGGTTTCATTCAGTTTCTTGGAGGGAAACAAAATCTGGCTAAAAAACTGGATCAGCTCTTCAGCGCTTCTTCAAAAACCTCGGGCCGCGACCAAAGCGATATTACCGGTTTGATCGGTCAATATGCACATGGCAACGAACCCAGCCACCATATAGCATACTTATATCCATTTGCAGGCCAGCCATGGAAAACGCAAAAACTTGTACACCAGATCATGAATACCCTGTATCGCAATAATCCTGACGGCCTGGCCGGAAACGAAGACTGCGGACAAATGTCGGCATGGGCGGTAATGAGTGCCATGGGTTTTTACCAGGTAACTCCCGGAACGGATGAATATGTAATTGGAACTCCGTGGTTCAGCAAAGTAACCATTAACCTCGAAAACGGCAATAAATTCAGTATCAAAGCCAAAGGAATTTCACCAAATAACTTTTATATACAATCAGCAACATTAAATAGCAAACGCTACGATGCTTCTTTCATTAAGCATGAAGATATTATGAACGGAGGTGAACTTAGCTTTACCATGGGCAGCCAGCCTAATAAGAAATGGGGCGTTGGTCCTGGCAATGAGCCAGAAACTGCCATTACTGATAACCTTATTGTTCCGGCACCTGCCATTTCTGATGCAACAAAATCTTTTAAGGATAAGAAAACAATTACAATTACAGGACCAGTGGGAGCATCAATTTTTTACATCCTGACCGGACCGGATCTGAAAACACAGACACAACCTTATCTTGAACCATTCACCATTGATCAGACATCTGGTATTAGTTTTTATGCTCAGCAAAATGGAAGTGTGAGCCCGGTGGTACACTCCAGGTTTGTTAAAATGGCTGATGATAAAGATATAAAGTTGATCTCCCCTCCTGCTAATCAGTATTCAGGCGAAGGAGCAACCAGCCTGATCGATGGCATACGATGTTCGCCTGATTTCAGGGTTGGCGGATGGTTAGGGTTCGAAAAAGTGAACCTCGAAGCAATTATCGATTTACGCGTTGAAAAGTCTTTAACTACATTTAGTGCAGGATTCCTGCAGGACATTAACTCATGGCTTTTCATGCCCTCGCAGGTTGAATTCCTGGTTTCCGAAAACGGAACAGATTACCGTTCGGTCGGAATTATTAAAAATGATGTTCCGCAAACAGAAGAGGGAGCCATTCTTAAAACTTTCGAAATAAATGTCCCGGCTGTAAAAGCACGTTATGTAAAAGTGATTGCAACCAATATAGGCATGTGTCCTACTTGGCATAAAGGCCAGGGTAATCCGGCATGGATTTTTGCTGATGAGATAATACTCAAATAATGTGGCATTTGGGTGGATAAGTGAAACTTACAAAATAACTACCCAAATCAATGTCTTATATAGGTAAACTATCTTTTGAAAGACTGACATAATAGAATTTCAGTAGTAGTTCAAGGAAGGTTTTGTGAGCGAAGGGAATTTCAAGCCATGCAGAAGTGAGTGCTGATGTAATGCAAGTTTATTTGTTCAACCTTTTCAAGCGAACGGCTTGCGTGGCGTGGCAAAAAACCTGACGTAGAATTAGCCATGATTGCCAGGAATATATAAATTAGCAATTACTTCTTAATCATGGCGTAATCCATGTGACCTATAACAAATAAGCAATGACACATGAAATACACTGAAATTGTATTAAGTCTAGATTTTTGATCAACTTTTGATCATGCAAAAGTTGAAAAAAGTACACTTAAAACAGATAAAAATCTGAGGAACTTATTTTGCAATAATTACTAAGATAAAACAGAAAATGCAGATAAAAAAAATATCATGAAAATATACAAAACCAATATTTTATCATTTTTAAGTAATAAAACTATTTGGCTGGTGATATTGCTTATCAGTTCAGCAATCACATCCCGCGCCCAGCTCATCAGCGACAGCAAAACCATTGCCGATATGCATAACTTGATTCAGAAGCAGCAGGACATGGCAAGCGGCCGGAGCCAGCAACTTTTTGATGTATTTAAAAATAATCTGACCGGTGATGAAAAACAGGCGCTCGGGTATTTGTATGCATATATGCCTTTAAGTGACCTAGCTGATTACGACGGGAATTTTTTCCTTCAACAGGTAAAATATGTACTAAAGGCACGAAATGAAATGGCCTGGGGGGAAAAGATCCCTGAAGATATTTTCCTTCATTTTGTCCTGCCGCTGCGCGTTAACAACGAGAATCTTGATCAGTTCAGGGTTGTGATGTACGACGAAATCAAAAAACGTATTTCCGGGATGAATATGCACGATGCCGCGCTCGAAGTGAACCACTGGTGCCACGAAAAAGTAACGTACCGCGGTTCGGATGACCGCACAAGTTCCCCGCTTGCATCCGTAAAAACATCTTTCGGTCGCTGTGGCGAAGAATCAACATTTACGGTAACAGCCCTGCGAACCGTTGGGATGCCTGCCCGACAGGTTTACACGCCACGTTGGGCACACAGCGACGATAACCATGCCTGGGTTGAGGTGTGGGTTGACGGGAAATGGTATTTCATGGGTGCCTGCGAGCCGGAGCCTGATCTGAATATGGGCTGGTTTGCTGAGCCGGCACGCAGGGCCATGTTGGTGCATACACGCGCTTACGGAGCTTATCACGGTAACGAACCTGTTATTGATAATCAGGAACGTTTTGCCGAACTTAACCTGATACAAAATTACGCCGCCGCAAAAAGCATTTTTGTAAAAGTCCTTTCAACTGGCAATAAGCCCGTTGCAAATGCCAATGTCGAATACCAGCTATATAATTATGCTGAATTCTACGCTATAGCCAGAGGCTTAACCGATGAGAATGGCATGAGTTCAATCATAAACGGTCTTGGCGATTTGTTGATCTGGGCATACGAGGGTGAAAAATGGGGTTATACAAAGATTTCGGTGGATAAAATGGATTCTGTTACCGTTGTGATCACAGATAAACATCCTGCCAATCAGTCCGAAAATTTTGACTTTATTCCGCCTGTTGAAAAGAATCCGTTAACTACAAATGTGACTCAAAAAGATCGTGATCACAATTCCCTGAGGTTGCAGCAGGAAGATTCGATACGCACACTTTACATGTCCACGTTCAGGGATTCCACCTGGGTTTCCGCTTATGCAGCAAAACAGGGATTAAGTGCAGAAAAACTGCAAAGCATCTTCAGCAAAAGCTATGGCAACTGGAGCGAAATTGCTGATTTTATTTCGGGAACTCCTGACTCTCTGAAAGATTGGGCTTTATGGATGCTTGAGGTAATCTCCGAAAAAGATATCAGGGATACGAAAGCTGAATTTCTTAACGACCATCTAACAAATTCATTTAACGATAAAAACCCAGCTTCAATCCGGGATAAAGAGTTTTTTGCACAGTATGTTCTGAACGGGCGAATTTCGAATGAGATGATGCTTCCGTGGCGCGGATTTTTGCTAAAACAATTTTCGAATGATTTCAGTACGCAGTTTAAATCTGACGTAAATATTCTCATTAACTGGATTAAAACTAATATAAAAATCGACAATACGGTGAACCTTCATTCACGCGCACCGCTTTCGCCACAAGGTGTATACGAACTTAAAGTGTCCGATAAGCATTCGCTGGACATCTTTTTTGTTGCCATTTGCCGAAGTTTCGGACAGGCAGCCCGTGTTAACCCTGCAACCAGCATGCCACAGTATTACAACGGAACCGATTGGATAAATGTAGCCTTTGTGCCAATTACCGAAAACATTTCTGCAAAAGGCTTTGTGCATTTTATCAACGTTGACCCGGATATTGATCCGAAATATGCAGTCAATTTTACAATTGCCCGTTACAACGCCGGAGTTTACCGTACTTTAGAATTTGACTATGGCATGAAAATCAACGAGTTTGACTCCAAAACAGAAGTAGAAGCCGGTAAATACATGCTGGTAACCGGAAACAGGCAATCTAACGGAAGTGTTCTTTCTTCATCTGCTTTGTTTGAAGTACCGGCTAATGTTACAACCGATGTTAAAGTGGAAATCCGCCAGGATTTTGCGCCTGCAGAACCATGGGCAAAAATCAATTCTTCTGTATACAAATTCAAGAAATATGCGACCAACGAAGTTCTGAAACTCCAGAGTTTATCTTCGCAAAAGGGAGCAATCCTGATTTGGATTGATACGGAAAAGGAGCCATCAAAACATGTTATGGCCGATATTCCTGCTGTTAAGGATATTATTGAGAAATGGGGCGGCGGAATGCTTTTCCTTTTCCCCAACGAAAAGGTAAGTTCTTCTTTTGTTCCGTCAAATTACCCAAATCTTCCGTTTCAAAGTATCTTTGCTTACGATAAAAATGCCGGAATGCTAAAGGAAATCAACAATTTACGTAAACGGAACAGTCTTGAAAATCTGCCGGTTATAGTGATCACCGACAAAAACGGCAATTTGATTTATTATTCCGAAGGATATAAAATCGGCATTGGCGAACAGATTGCGAAAGTTCTAGCATCTCTGAAATAATTATTAAATGCTCTTTGAATCACCTGTATTTAAGAAAATAATAAATTTAAAAATGAAATCATCTCTTCTGCTCAATTCAAAACAAATTTTCACCTTCCTGGTATTAATGCTGGTATTTATCCTTAGCGTTTCAGCCACGGATATTGTAGTTACATCTCCTGACGGTAAGGCTGTAATTCGTCTCAATTATTCAAAAGGCTTACTACTTTCAGTCGATTACAACAACCAGCAGGTAATGGCCCCATCGCCGGTAGGTATGAGTATTAAAGAATACCCGGAAGCATTTAGTAACCCTGTTCGGAGAAGTGTAAAACGAAAATTGATAAACAGGGAGATCGTCCCTGTAGTTGCCGAAAAGCGCAGCCTGATACCTGAGTTTTATAATGAAAAAGAAGTATGGTTTAAAGGCAGGTTTGGCATAAAAATGAGGGCTTATAATGATGGCGTTGCCTGGAGGCTGATTACCCGTTTCCCCGACTCTATTACCGTCAATACTGAACTTGTAACTTTAAATATGGCTGCCGGTGATTCCGTTTATTATGGCGATGAGGATAATTTTGTTTCCCACTCCGAACGATTTTATACCTGCCGCCAGGCCGGTTCAATAAAAAGCAATCAGATGGGAATTCTTCCGGCAGTTTTCCGCAAAGTTAATGGTACAATTGCTGCATTTACCGAAGCTGACCTGTTGGATTACCCGGGGCTGTATTTGTCAGGCAGCGACAAATCAGATGGTTCATTTACAGGCACATTCCCGAAAGTAGTTGATGTTATGAAACCAACCACCGACCGCGACTATGGCATCATCAGCCGTAAGGATTATATTGCACGTACTGCCGGAAAACGCGAATTTCCATGGCGGGCATTCGGGTTAGCTGAAAATGAAGCCAGGCTGTTGGAAAATGACATCGCATACAGGTTAGGAAGCCCTTGCCGCCTTACGGAAACCTCCTGGATCAGGCCCGGTAAAGTTGCATGGGATTGGTGGAACGACTGGAATATTTCTGGAGTGACTTTTAAATCAGGAATAAATACGGATACATACAAATACTACATTGATTTTGCTTCGGCAAATAAACTGGAATATGTTGTTTTCGACGAAGGATGGTCGAAACCGGAAGACCTTGAAAAAATTAATCCCGACATGGATATGGATGCATTGTTTGCTTATGCAAAACAAAAAGATGTTGGCATCATTTTGTGGGTCACTGGCCGGGCACTGGAAGAAAAATTTGAATCTTCTTTTGCAAAATTCAGCAAATGGGGCTGTGTTGGTTTGAAAGTCGATTTTCTATGCCGCGACGACCAGGCCATGGTTAATTTTTATGAACGGGTTGCAAAAACTGCCGCCGGCTACCATATGCTGGTTGACTTCCATGGTGCCTATAAACCCACCGGGTTGAGCCGCACATATCCGAATGTGCTTACGCGCGAGGGAGTTAAAGGACTCGAAAATGTAAAATGGTCGAAGGACATTACACCTGCACATGACTGCACAATTCCTTTTACAAGGATGTTTGCCGGTGCTATGGATTATACTCCGGGCGCTATGCATAACGAAAACCTGAAAACTTTTACAATCAATTATTCCGAGCCTATGAGCATGGGCACCCGGTGCCACGAAATGGCAAAATATGTGATCTACGAAAGTTCGCTGCAAATGTTATGCGACAATCCCACCAACTATCTTAAAGAGCCTGAGTGCCTGTCGTTCATCGCAAAAGTTCCGGTAACCTGGGACGAAACAAAGTGTATCAATGCATCAATAAGCCATTATGTCACAGTAGCCCGAAAACACGGCACCGATTGGTACCTTGGATCAATGACTGATTTTACTTCACGCAGTTTCGATGTTCCGCTTAGTTTCCTGGACGAAGGAGAATATTCGGTAACACTTTTTAAAGACGGAATAAATGCCGACCGGCGTGCTCAAGATTACACATCCGAAACAATCACTGTTACCAATCAAAGCTCCATTAAACTGGAACTGGCTCCCGGAGGTGGATTTGTGTGTAAGATATCGAAACGCTGACCTTTATCCGGAAATGCCTGTCAGATAATTATTCCCTGGATTTATTTTCGGGAATTATTTACAAGCAGGATTTTCAAAAATTTTATTTAATTCATAAGGCAAAAGGAGATCAATATGTTACTTTTGCAGACTTTAGATTCCTGTTAACAACAAATCCTCCAATTTGTCTTTTCAAAAATTGGATTTGAAACTTTCTTTTTTCTTAAACTTAATCGCCTTAAACCGGCGATAAATCAAAAAGCAATATGCCACAAGTAACCGACAGCCATCTTAAAACATTTGTTGAAGCAGCTCACCGGATAGGCACCCACCAGCTATTGCTGTGCAGCAGCGGTAATCTTTCTTGGAGACTAAACGACGAAATAATGCTCATTTCACAAACAGGATCCTGGCTTCCTTACCTCTCAAAAGACCAGGTAAGCATCAGCCGCCTGTCGGATGGCGTGATCATGAATAATGTGAATCCTTCGATGGACAGCGGGTTCCATTTTGGTATTATGCACCACCGAAAGGATGTAAACGTGATACTGCATTTCCAGTCGCTGTATGGCACCACCCTGGCTTGCATGCCTGATCCGCCTACGAATTTCAATGTGATTAACGAAATACCCATGTATGTAGGTAAAATTGACATGCTTCCCTACATCTGCCCCGGCTCGCCGGAGTTGGGAATTAAAGTAACTGAGTCCATGAAAACACATGACCTGGTTGTACTTCAAAATCATGGCCAAGTGGTAGTAGGAAAAAGTTTTAATGATGTAATTCAAAGAGCGCTTTTCTTTGAGCTTGCTTGTGGCATAATAATGCGCAGTCGTAACCAGGCCGTACGCCTTACCGATGATCAGTTATGTGAAATGGATAAATATATGAAAAGGCTGCCTTTTATTTAGCATTGATTTACATCACTTTTCCTTAATTGGAAACAGACACCGTAGCGCGTTGAAGCCATCGGCGAACGTTGTGATACCACTTAAACTAATTGCAGGAGGATTTGGCTACAAGGATGCTGAATAGTTGATTGTTTTTTTTACCACGGAGGCACTGAGGACATGGAGTAACACGGCAGAAATGAAAAGTGGGGTGATATCTTTTTGAACTAAATGCATTTTGAGCAATTCAATAAATCACATCTCCGTATCCATCAGTGTTCTCCGTGCCTCCGTGGTATGTAATTTTATTCCTGAAAACAGAAATCCCGGAACCATTATTAAAACAGCTCCGGGATTTTGTAACGCATTGCGACCGGGAATTAGTATCCGGCTGCTATGGAATTTATTTCTTATCTACTTTCAGTAATTCCACGTCAAATATCAGTGTTGAACCTTCAGGGATGGGACCGGTTTTTTTATCGGCATAAGCCAGTTTTGCAGGAATATATAACATATACTGAGCACCCGGTTTCATGAGAAGTAAAGCTTCTGTCCAACCCGGGATAACACCGTTAACCGGAAATTCAACCGGCTCACCTCTTTCGCGCGACGAATCGAAAACGGTTCCATCGATCAATGTGCCGGTATAATGAACTGTAACCACATCATTTTCGCCTGGTGAATCACCTTCTCCCTTTTTAATTACTTTGTATTGCAACCCGCTTGGTAATATAACCACGCCTTCTTTCACTTTATTAGTAGAAAGAAATTCATCACCAAGTTTTAAGTTTTTTGCCATTTCCTTTTCGGACAGGGCAGCTTTTTTATTACTCATGTCCTGCTGCCAGGCCATCATAATAGCACCAATTTCATCCTGGGTGAAGATGGTATCCGTTTTGGCCTCAGCATCTGAAAACCCTTTAAAAACCATTTCTTTATTCAATTCGAGTGCGTTTTTAGCAAAGCTATGTGCTATATCGGCACCGATAATATAACTTATTGTGTCGTTGCTGGATGCGAATAATGGTTTTACTTCCACAACAGCAACTTCGCCTTTTTTGTTCTTTTTCTTCTTTTCCTTTTTCTGAGCATAAGCCTGTGAGGAAACAGCAGCTACCATTACCATGATAACAGTAAGTAAAATGTATTTTTTCATATAGATTTTAATTGTTTGCGCAAAAGTATGGAAATTATGCAATTGTAAAAACTAAAAGATGTTAAATAGGGGTTTGGGGTTAGGTCCCGATAGCTATCGGGATGGGGGTTCTTGTTTCAGAGTTACAGCGTTACAGAGTCAAAGAGTTACAAGATTTCAGAATTCCGTGACATTTTTCACTTTTCACTATTCAAACGAATCAAGGATTGAAATTGTAACTTATTAGTTGCCAGGCGAACTCTTCCAGAGTTTAAAACTCTGGAAGAGTTTAACGCCCCAATAGACATAACATGAATTCAACCCTTGATTCGCAGTAATCATCATTCACTATTCGTTATTCACAATTCGTTATTCACTTTTCAGACTTAATGATGGCCTTTAAGAGATGCAATATATATTTTGTTATCAGTTACTTTATAAATCAGGCGATGCTCTTCATTAATTTTACGCGACCAATAACCGGTATAATCATATTTTAAAGGTTCAGGCTTGCCAATTCCATTAAAAGGTGTTTTTTCGATCTCGGCAATAAGGGCAGTAATTCGTTTTTGAATGCCAACCTGACCACTTTTTTCCCAAAACAGAATATCTTCAACAGCTTTAGCAGCATATTCTATTTCCATAAATCAGAAGTCTTAATTTTTTTTGTTCTGCCTGCTTTAATATCACTTTCAGTCTCACTAATAAGGTTATCAAGTTCTTTGTTATGTGGTTTCTCGATTTGAAATGAAATACCCAAGGCTTTAAGCACTTTTGTAAGCAACTCGAATTCTTTTTTAGTTTTTGGCTGTATCAATATAGTTTCCATGATCTTAGTATTTTTTTTTACAAAATTACATTAAAAAAGCACTATACACTATTGTTTCGTTTTTGCTGGTATTAATAAATCAGTCTCCACTTCAAGTCTACTACTCGCCCCATCTCCCACTCGCCCACTCTCCCCTTCGCTCCTTCTAAACTATCACCACCGCCCCTTCCTCAATCAACGCCTCTCCCCTATACCTCCGAAAAATCTGGGCAACCGTGAGCACATCCTTGGTGCAATAATGCACAATACGAGGCAGGTCCTCTTGCTTGTAATATACATTGGCAACCTGGCTGCCGTCGATATCATCCTTTGGAGTAGGAATGTCAAAAATAGCTGCAAGCAGATCGAGTGAAGTAAAGTTTTTATAATCCCCGAATTTCCATAACTCCATAGTATCAAGGTGATTGACTTCCCATGGTTTTTTGCCCGACAAATCCAGAATACGTGGAATCGGAATACCCAGAACCAGCATCCTGCGGGCCATGTATGGAAAATCGAATTCTTTTCCGTTATGGGCACACAATAAATGTTCGTTACGGTTGTAGCGTTTATTCAGTAAGTCGGCAAACTCCGCAAGAAGTACTTTTTCATCATGACCTGCGAATGATTTAATACGGAATTCCCCCTTTAAAAAAGCGCCTACCGATATACAGATAATCCTGCCAAACTCAGCATATATCCCAGCCCTGGCATACAATTGCTCAGGTGTGACAGATTCGTCAGGAGAACTGTTATACGCCGTCAATCGGTCCGATTTTTTATCCCAGAGTTTTTGCATCCGTTCGCTTAACCCGCTGTATTCAGGATAAGCAGGAACTGTTTCAATATCAAGGAACAGAACATTTTCAATATCTATTTTCTCAAGCATAGGTTTAAGGTTTATAGGATTTAAAAATACTTTAACAAGTTATCAGCTAATCATTTACACTCTTTTCAGTGGAAATTAGGAAAAGAAAGAATCTCCACTTTTTCTTACTTTGAATATCCTCCCGCTTGCTGAAATAAAATTACAAAGTTTTTAATTCCGTTTCACAGCAATTCATGTAATTTTATAGCCCTAAATAAAATTCTGAGCTTTCCATTTAAAATAAAATAAAATTGGATAACATAATTTTGCAAACAACAGCCGACGGATCACATACCCTTTTTGTGCCCGGCTTAAATGAACATTATCATTCGACAAATGGAGCTTTACAGGAATCGAATCTTGTTTTTATTCAAAACGGATTGAAATACATACCCGGGTGTATAAAAGAGATAAACCTTCTTGAAGTCGGTTTTGGAACCGGACTGAATGCTTTACTGTCCGTTCTTGAAGCTAAAAAACAGCAAAGAAAGATTAATTATGTGGCTATTGAACCCTATCCTGTGGCTACAACAATGCTCAATGAATTAAATTACGCATCACTTATTGGCAGCACCGAAGCTCAGGGATATTTCAAAATGCTTCATGAAGCTGGCTGGGCACACCCGGCTTTTCTCAGCGATTATTTCATACTGAGTAAGCTGCAGGCAAGGCTGGAGGATGTAGAGTTACAAGATGAAAAATTCAATCTCGTTTTTTTTGACGCATTCGGGCCCGATGTGCAACCGGAATTATGGACTGAGAAAGTCTTCTCACAGCTTTATAAATGCATGAAAACAGATGGAATACTGGTTACATATAGTTGTAAAGGAACTGTTAAACGTGCATTAAAAGCAGCCGGTTTTACGGTAGAGAAACTACCTGGCCCGGTTGGTAAAAGAGAAGTGTTAAGGGCAATGAAAAGAAGAAAACAGGATGTCGATTGACAGATATCGGATTTTAGTTTTTTGATGTCGGATATTGAGATAATTGCGTATTTTTGAATGAAACAATAATTTAATTAAATAGTTAACCATAACATAAACAATATGATACAACACATCAAGTCACCCTCTGTAATAAAAGCAGCAGGTACCGGAGGAAAATTAATCGAAGAGTTTTTCGGCCGTGTAAATTCCGATACTTCAGAAGTGAGCATCGCCCGGATGACAAGCCCCCAAGGTTGGATTGAACCAGGGCAATGTCCGGAGTTTAACGAGTACACGCTTGTACTGAAAGGAACATTGAAAATAGTTACCCGCGATGGGGAATTCCTTGTCACCGAAGGACAAGCAATATTAACAGGCAGTGGCGAATGCGTTCAGTACAGCAGTCCTTTTACCGGCGGAGCCGAGTACATTGCCATATGCCTGCCTGCATTTGCCATGGACCTGGTAAAAAGAGATGAATAAAAACTGATCCGGGACAAGGTATTTTAAACAAAAAAAAGGCCGGCAACTGGAGTCGCCGGTCTTGGTGATTATAATTGAAGGAGGAAGTCTGCGAATTTAAGTTCAATTGTTAACCAAAAACCATCTGAACATTTGTTTTAACAGACTTAATCCCGGATTATTTTCCTGAAGGGAGAAGTACTTCGTCGATAACATGTACAACACCATTGGATCCCTGCACATCAGCAAAAGAAACATTGGTAGTGTTGTTCAACACAACACCTTTGCCAACATTGGTTTTAATAGTTGTACCCTGCAGTGTGGTAATAGTTCCGTTCGACAGACCGGATGAAACATTGTTTCCGGAAACAACGTGATAAAGAAGAATTGGAGTGAGCTGTGCAGCTGTCAAATCGCTTACACCGGTTATTTTAAGTGCCGTAAACAATTTCTGGAAAGCATCGTTGGTTGGAGCAAATACAGTAAATGGACCTTTTCCGTTTAAGGTTTCAACAAGGCCGGCTTTTACAACAGCTTGAACTAACGAACTAAAATTGCTGTTGGCCAGGGCAATGTCTACCACTGTCGGAGGAAGAAGAACTTTATCAATTACATGTATTACACCGTTGGTGCCAACTACATCTGCAAGCACTACCGTGGCTGAATTATTTATTTTCACGCCCGAAGCAGTATTGATATACATGTCCATCGGATGGTCCATATGAGTACTGAGTGTTTTTGAATATCCGGTGGTTACTCCGTTTGCGTAAACGGTACTTCCAAGTACATGATAGAGCAAAATAGGTTTCAGATCCTGTGGTACTGAAGTGAGTTGCGCAAATGCTTCATTAGTAGGTGCAAATACTGTGAATGTCGCCTTAGAATCGCTTAAAGCCGGTACCAAACCTGCTCCGGATAAAGCAGAAACCAATGTTGTGAAACTACTGTTAGCAACTGCCAGATCAGCAACTGTAGGTGGCAACAAAACCTGGTCGATTACATGAATTACTCCGTTTGTAGCCATAATATCAGCTTTTGATACATTTGCTGAACTGTTAAGTTTAACACCATTCATTACATCCACTTTTAATGATACATATCTACCGCCAACAGCAGGGCTTAGTGTTGATACATAAGTGCTGGTTAAACGTGTTGACATTTCTTTGATCCCCAGTACATGATAGAGAAGAATAGGACGAAGAGCTTCAGCACTTAACTGATCAATACCTGTTACACCTAATTTGGTAAATAGAGCATTAAAAGCAGTGTTGGTAGGTGCAAAAACGGTGTAAGAACCTGACTGATCAAGCGTAGTTGCGAGGTCGGCTTTAACAAGCGCCTGCACCAGGATGGAGAATTGCGGATCAGCCGAAGCTGTTTTAGCGATACTTTGCTCAACTGGAGTTGAATTATTGTCATTGTTATCGTCTTTTTTGCAAGAGGATAAAGTAAGCACTCCTATGGCGATCACGGCCATCAGGGTAGAAATGGTCTTGAAATTGGATTTTGTTTTCATAGCAAATAATTTGTTTAGATTTGTTTAACTTTTTGTTACAATACTTAAACATGAATTAGATGATATTGTTTAATGTTTTTTGTTATTTATTAAACAATATTTTATCGATAATACACTATTACACTGATTATTAATCTTTTACAAACAAATAATATTTTAAAATATTTTATTTATTTATGATTTCGTTAACATATTTTTTATGTTAAAGCAAAAAAATCTCAAAACAGATGATTCAAATATGAACCATTCAGCCTTGGGAATGAATTCAAACTCTAAAGTTTACTTACATATCCACAAATGAATTTGAAATGCTATTGTACTTTTTATTGAATATGCCGACATTCAACTGACTACTTATTGTATTGCGAACAGTGTTAATGGGCTGGCTGTAATTTTATAAAATATACGAGAGTCTTTCAATACCAGCTTAGTGAAATAGTTACCCGCGATGAGGAATTACTTGTCACCGGAGGACAGGCGATAACTCCGGCAGTGGCGAATGGGTTCAATACAGCTGCCCTTTTGCAGGCGGAGCCGAATATGTCGCCATTTGTTTACCGGAATTCTAGATGGATGCAGTGAAGCGGGATAAATAACAACCCATTCGCCAGTTGAATAACCTTTTCGATGATTCGTATTATTTATGGCTTGCTAAAAATGTAATATTGTAATGAATTTCAGATAATTACCAACGTTAATAATGTTGATGAATGCAAGGAAACTTACAGTAAAGTTAGATAAACCTTTTATTCGTAAATCTGAGATTCCCCGTTAGGGGATACATTTCAATAGAATAATCGATCGATGATGTATTATTCCCCATAGGGGATTGACACAATATTTTGATTATTAATGCCCTATGGGCAAATTAATTTAATCATATTCTTTCTCTATTGATATAAATGCCCTACGGGCAAATGTAACCGGATAATTGAGTTTTTCAGCAGACCCTATTTATTCAAGTTTCTGACAAAAAGTCATAATTGATTTCTGGTCAGTGGCTTCCTGCATGAATTTATTTTCTTGTTTCCCTGGCCGAACAGTTTCTGGTTCAGATTGTTTGATATTGTCAGTTAACTGATTTTATCAATAACTTAAAACCCTAACACTATGGCACTTAATGCATATTTGAAACTTAAGGGGCAAAAGCACGGAGAAGTTAAAGGCTCGGTAACCCAAAAAGGCAGGGAAGGTAAGATAATGGTTATTGCCGCCAGTCACCAGATAGTTTCGCCAAGAGATTCAGCCTCGGGTCAGGCAACAGGCAAAACGGAGTACAAACCGTTCGTGATCACAAAAGAACTGGATAAATCCTCGGTTATTTTGTACGACATGTTGATAAACAACGAAAATATTACAGAATGGGAATTGCAGTTCTGGACACCCAACCTGCGTTCAACAAGCGGCTCGGGAATGGAAAAGCAGCATTATACAGTAAAACTTACCAATGCCCGCATCGTTGACATCAGTTTTCATATGCTGAACAATAAAAATCCTGATTTAACAAGGTATGCTGAGTATGAAGAAATCGCTTTCATCTATGAAAAGATCACCTGGATGTGGGTAGATGGAGGACTAACAACTGAGGGAAACTGGACTGCCAATAATCCATAAAATAATAATATCCCCATAAAGAAACTCTTTAGCCAAAGGGTTAAACAGTTTCTTTACGGGGTACCCAACACTCTTTTACATATTAACAAACGAATTGCTCGCACTGTCGTATTTCTTGTTGAACATGCCGGCATTCAGCAGACTATTTATTCTATTACGAACAGTGTTAATGCGCTGGCTGTAATTTGCGGTTCCTATGGAGCAAAGGTTAGTAAATGCCTTATTATAATTACCCTTAGTATTAAGGGCGTTGGCAATGCGGTCGTTTTTTGCGCGTCCCTGGTGACGGATATCGCAAACCATTTGGCACACTTTTGCCGGAACCCCGTTCAAACGAAAGCGATTGTTATATTCCACCATATTGTTTTTGAAATGCGAGATGGCAGTTTCGACCTGGATTTTACGGTGAGCAGGATCATTGGCAGCCCAATGCACCATGCGTGCCGAACATATCAGCTCCTGGTTCTCAACTTCATTGAGCGAAGGGTTCAGGTAATCCATCAATGCCTGTGAAGAAATATCGCTTTCGAGCTGCGAAAGCGTTGCGTTTGCATTTTTGTAAAATATCCGGGAGTCTTTCAATATCAGCTTAGGGAAATAGTCGACTGCATTGGGCAGGACGAGCAGTTTCTTTAAAAATATCACGAAATCGCCATTTGGCACATGCGCTGCATACTGCATAAAACTAAAGGTAAACTTCGCCCTGTCGTAGGTATTCAGGCATAAGTATGATCCTTTACTCTCGGCCTGGACAGTAGGATGAATAAAATAAGCCCAGAAACCGAAATCATTCACATAAGCGGCCGGATCATATACCAGGCCGGGAATTACCTGTGTATTATACAATCCAAAATTACCATCGTACATGGTTCGGTTACCGATAATAAATTTAGGCTGGTTGCTGCCATTCAACTGGGCATAATGAACTGTGCGGCCGTTTGCCAAAACTCCGCTCGAAAGTGAAAAATCGTAAGGCATAGCTGTGAAATTTAAAATGAATGAATGATTCCGAACACTTGCAATTTTGAGTTTTTGGATTACCAAAAAACAAACTGAATACTATCCACACTATAACAAATGAGGAACGGATTTGCCTTTGTGAATTTGCTTTTTCAGGACAAATTTCTTCTTCCTTAATACCGGCAACAACAAAGCAACATATTTATCTCCTTACAAATCCTGTAAAATTCTGCAAGGGACATTTCTGAACATCAACCTTTTCGACCCGGGCAAACGTTGGTCCCTGCTGACAAAAATAAACAAACAGCTCCAGTTGTTCAGCTTCTCCTTCGGCCTCAACATACACGGAGCCCTCTGTCTGATTTTTAACAAAACCGCTGATCTTTAGCGATTCAGCTTTTTGAATAACAAAATACCTGAATCCGACACCCTGCACCCGGCCATGGATTGTGAGGATAACTGATTGCTTCATAGTTTTAATATTTTGGATGTCGTTTTACGGATGTTGGATTGGGGATGTCGGATTGGGGATGTCGGATGTTGGATTTTGGATTTTAAATTTTCGATCTTTGGGCTTGAATTTTGAGACTTGGAATTTGGAATTTGAGATTTTATCCTCCGACATCCGAAATCTTTAAGGATTAAGCCTTCGAGTTATTAAACGGTCAACAATTAAAAATAATTTCTGAGGTGTGGCAGTCCGCCATGGCAGGTCATCAAAATTCCCACCCATTGCCATATAATAATCGAGGTGACCGTCCTCGAATTCCTTTTTTACATGCCCGCGGAAATTGAGGCATACAATCCAGCCATCGCCAAGTTCATCAAACCATTCCTGGTAATAATCATCTTCCGAATAATGAAAATTCAGTACATTTTCGCCTATCAGGATGTATTTGTTGATTCCGTTTTCGAGCAAGGATTCAATTACATTCCGGTACAGGAACATAATATCATTGTACAGGCAATCGTTCCATTCGCCAATCAGCTCAATGATACAAAACCCATGCTCATAATCAGTATAAAGCAGTTTAATGTACAGCGTTTCGGAGCCGATGTAATCCCATTGCGGATGAAGGAGATAATTATAAACCTTACCGGTGAATTCGAATTCGCTGTATTCGCGTCCAAAAAAAGGAGATCGTTCATCTTCGGATGCCAGGTACAGGCTATCCCAGTTATAGAAGGGCTCAATATCGTGCATTGGATTTTTTAATGCTATCAGATAATCAGGTTAGCTGTGAAATTATAATTTTGAGAAGCAAAAGTGTATTACGGAAGCGGATTTCATACTGCTTGGGTATTATTTGCACTTTAATTCAGAAGAACAGTA
Organism: Bacteroidales bacterium; assembly: GCA_038213495.1. GTDB lineage: Bacteria > Bacteroidota > Bacteroidia > Bacteroidales > UBA4417 > UBA4417. The sequence goes on along the minus strand of JBBQSY010000006.1, from coordinate 34,330 downwards.
AATGATTGATACTATGAATGGTTATGGTCTATTCGCTGTTTTTCGTTATGTCAATTTCCAATTAATAATTCTTTAGAAACTTTGTCCGAAGGTCAGCAGATTATTGTCAGGGTCAAGAACAGAAAACTCCATTTGTCCCCATGGCTTTATTGCTAAATGTCCATTTGGATGTATGTTAATTCCTGTGTCCAGAAACGACTGATATAGCTTCTCAATATCATTCGTCCGGATATAAACCTGTCCATAGTTTGCCTTTGGGTCAAGATCTTTAAACTCAAAGAAATGGATTTGTATGCTGTCCTTTTCAACCATCAAATATCCGTCATAGTCAACACTGCCCAGATTCTTAAACCCTAACCCGTTTATGTAAAAGTCCTTTGTTTTGACTTTGTCACGCATTGGCAATTTAGGGCTAATGTCTGTTAAAATCATTTTTTGAATAATTTGGTATATTTTTCCGTGTCATCAAAAACAGCAAGTTTGAAGTTTTTAAATGAATCAGATAATTTCTGTCAAACTAATCTTTGTTTGTCATTCTTTACATTGACCACTAACTGATAACTTTGAAGCAGGATTATTGTTCAATTGTTTTTACTTAAACGCAGGGGTAATGGCAAAAGACCTTGTGGCAGAATAGGCGGAAAAAAACCCTACAGCGCCGTTACTGATGTTTCCTTTCACATTCGATGGCGGACCACTGAATAAAGGATTAGAACCACGCAATTCAGCCTGGGCTTCCCATAAGAAATTCGCATACTCTTTTCCGATGCTGTTAACCTCCACAGTAACCTTATCGCCTTTATTCAGGCCTTCATTGGCAGAACCCTGGCTTAGATAGGCTACCGTGGCCCCGTTGGTATAGCTTCCGTTGAAAAATTTATCATCAGTAACAAACCACTCGTTCAGCGAATCAGTAAGCAACACCCTGTTCCGGGATACCAGGAAACGATAAAAATCAATGGTTGGTGGTTCCTGCACATAGCATTTCACTTCCCATATTCCCTTCTTCGACCATTCCGGATGAAAAAGCAAACCAACAGAATCGAGGGGATTGATAGGATAAAGAGTCGAAACAGCCGAATAATCAGCATGACCACCGATAGCACCGGCAAGTTTGATATTTAATGTGTAGGTGTTGCCGCCTACACCGAAAACCGTAGGTTCAGTGCGGTAAATACCGGCTGAATCTTCCTTCAGGATGTATGTATGGGTTCCGTCGGAAATACTCAACTGCGCCCCTGCCACCATCGGTGCCGGCTCGTTATAAAAGTAACTGGAAGTGGAACTGAGTCTGACAGTATGTGCCAGGGTATCCGTTGTAATCGAGCCATCAACAACCAGCCTTTTATAACTACTATCGAGTTGTATATCAATCCTTTCGGTACACGAAATTGCGGCAAGCAAAACCAGCGACAAAAAAATGATGTAGCGAAAATATTTCATCCGTTAAAATTTAAAATTGTAAGTAAAAGCAGGAATTAATGCAAACAGGTATGTTTTTTCAGCATACGTAATAAGCGGGTCCTGGGAGTCGCTGGTAAAATTAATTGACCAGGCATTATGCCTGTTGTAGGCATTGTACACGGATAAATTCCACTCACCGCGCCATCTCTTTCCTGGCTTCTCTTTACCTTTGAGGGAAACGGAAACATCAAGCCTGTGATAATCCGGCATACGGTAAGCATTGCGGTTCGAATAAATCGGGATAATTACATTGCCGATTACTGCTCTTCCGGTTGGGAATGTAACCGGAAGACCCGTGGCATAAACCCATGTAAGCGATGCCGTTACCCGCGGGGAAAAATCATAATTGGCTACTACATTTATTGCATGAGGCTTATCGTAAGGCGCATTGTAGCGGTTACCAAAATTAATTTCGGGAATGATACGAAACGATCTGGAATAGGTATAACTTATCCATCCGGTTAGCAGGCCATCGTTTTTACGAATCATGGTTTCGAGTCCGTACGAATATCCTTTCCCTATGCGCAATTCACCTTCGAGGTAAGGATTAAGCAGGAGCATGGCATGATCGCGAAAATCGATTACTTTTCTGAAATCTTTATAGTATCCCTCAACTGAGACCTCGTACATATTCTGATTCAGATTCCGGAAATATCCAATTGCATACTGGTCGCATAACTGGGGTTTCACGTTTGGTGTAGCAGGAAACCAGATGTCGAGCGGCGTACCTGCCGTGGAGTTTTGCGCCAGTGTGAGAAACTGAGCTGCATGCGAATAACTGCCTTTAACCGAAGATCTGTCATTTACGAGGTATGTAAATGCCAAACGGGGTTCAAGGCTTGAATAAGTATTAAAAATTTCGCTTTTGCGATAAACCATGCTGTCAACCGGATTATATTCTGCATCATAGTGAAAATATGTACCCGGTCCAACATTTTGGAACAACGCAAAACGCAAACCATATTTAAGTGTAATTTTGGGTGTAACCTTATATTCATCCGATGCATACAAACTATGCTCCAGGGCGTATTCCGTAGGAAGGATAAATTTGATTACCGCGCTTTCGCTTCCAAGACCGCTGGCTTCACCGGGCGAAAAACCGTGATACATCGTGGTGCCCCCATACCTGAGTGTATGTTTGCCGGTGATATAATGTGTAAAATCGAAACGGGCCGAATAATCACGCATCATCGAGGTCCACCTGAATGAATTGGCATCGCCCTCCGGTGTACCGAGTTCGTAATTGTAACGCGAATAAATGAGACTTAAATTGAAGAAAAGCTTTTTCGAAAAGAGGTGATTCCAGCGAAATGATCCTATCTGATTGCCAAAACCCATAGCGGCAAACTGATTTTTAAATGTATCGCGACCAGTATAACCCGAAAGGTAAAGTCGGTTATTTTCGTTGATAACGTGAGAAAGTTTCAGGTTAAAATCATAAAAATACAGCTTGTTGTCGCGAATATCCTTTTCTTTTGCAAAGGGCAGAAACAGATCGGCATAGGTTCGACGTCCTGAAACCAGGTATGTGGTGCGATCCTTAATTATCGGGCCTTCCAGGGTAAGTTTGCTCGAAACAGTTCCTACACTCCCTGTGATGCCAAACTTTTTTGCGTTTCCATCTTTCATGCGGACATCCAGCAGCGACGAAAGCCTTCCTCCGTATGCGGCAGGAATATCACCTTTGTATAACGTAACATCCTTGACCGCATCGTTGTTGAAAACCGAAAAGAAACCCAAAAGGTGTGATGCGTTATGGATGGTAGCTTCATCAAGCAGTATTAGATTTTGATCCGAGTTGCCACCACGTACACTGAATCCGGTAGATCCTTCACTGGTTGCCTGTACCCCGGGAAGAAGCTGAAGAACTTTAATCACATCTATTTCACCCAGCAATGCAGGAATTTTCCTGATAGTTTTAATATCCAGTTTCACAAGGCTCATTTCGGGTGCACGAACATTTTCGTCGGTGCGGGTACCGGTAATCTCAACCACACCCAGCTCAGCCTGGTAAAGTGTTAAGCTGATATTAACAGTCTGATTATTATTGAGTTCCATTTCTTTTTCCTGGGTATTATAACCTACATACGAATACCGGATATGGTATTTGCCAACAGGAAAACTCAAAGAATAAAAACCATAGATATTTGATACCGCCCCGGTTTTAAGCTCAGCACAATACACAGTAACACCAACCAGCATTTCGCCATCAGCTTCATCCCGCACATACCCGCTCAGGGTTACTTTGCCCTGGTCGTTTTCGCCTGAATCAGCCCGGCTCACAATGGGTGTAAGGAGTAATGCAATGTAAATAGGAAGAAAGAAAAGCTTTCTCATGGATATAATAATTCCTTTTTTAAAGATGTATAACAAAATCAGAAATCACAATGTTCTCAAAGCCCTTTATCTAAAAGCAGCCATTAAAAGATTGATATCCTGGAAGGGAAGATGGAATGTATCGCTGAGGAATTTATTGGTCGAGATCCCGTTATAGAGGTAAACGCCCTGGCGCACCCCGTAATCGGAATGTAGTACCTTTTCGACACCACCCTCCTCCCCGATGCGCAACAGTATAGGCGACAGGAAATTGCTTAATGCATAGGAAGCAGTATGCGGTACTTTTGATGCAATGTTAGGAACGCAATAGTGGGTTACTCCGTACTTCTTAAATACAGGATTACGGTGGTCGGTAACCACGGAGGTTTCGAAACAACCACCCTGGTCGATGCTTACATCAATAATCACAGCTCCCGACTTCATCTGCTGCACCATATCCTCGGTAACAACAACAGGTGTGCGGCCATATGCACTGTGAATGGCTCCAATAACCACATCGGCCGAACGCAGAGCGTTCAAAAGCACGCGGGGCTGTATCATTGATGTATAAACCCTGGTGTTAAGATTATTCTGCAACCGGCGCAGTTTATACACCGAGTTATCAAATATCTTTACAAAAGCACCCATTCCCAACGCAGCTCTGGTAGCATATTCGCCCACAGTTCCGGCGCCCAGGATAACCACCTCGGTTGGTGAGATGCCCGAAAAGCCACCCAGCATTTTCCCGCGTCCATATTCAGGATTGCTCATATACTCAGCGGCTACCAACATGCTTGTATTTCCGGCAATTTCGCTCATGGCGCGGATTACGGGAAAAGTACCTGCTTTATCCTGTACATATTCAAAAGCCAGGGCCGTTATCCGTTTTATTAGTAAACGCCTGAAATAGTCCTCGTGAATTCCCGAAGTATGAATGGAAGAAATTATGGTTTGCTTGGCTCCCATCATTTCGATCTCGTCCATGGTAGGAGGAGCAATTTTAAGAAGTATATCCGATGCAAATATTTTGCGGACGTCGTGTACAATTTCGGCCCCCATTTCGGAATACTCGGTATCGGCAAAATGAGCTGCCTTGCCTGCATCTGCCTGGATAAGGACCTGATGACCATGGTGAACAAGTAATCCAACGGCATCCGGATCGAGGGGTATACGGTTCTCCGAAAACGCAGATTCCTTTGGCACACCTATTACAAGACTCTTTTGTCCTCGTTTTACTTCAAGTCTTTCTTCCTGGGGCATCAGTTGTCCCGAATGAAATATTCCGGAGTAGTTATTTTCTATCATAATCCTGGCATTTCAGAAATTCAGAATGAAATGGTGCGTTTGCTGCCATCATGAGAAACAGTGATATAAACATTCACAGTTTCTTCGGGTAACAAATTTACGATTTTTTCGGGCCATTCGAGCAAACAGTAATTCCCGCTGTTAAAGTACTCATCGTAACCGATTTCGAGCATCTCGGACCAGGATTTGATACGGTACAGATCAAAGTGAAAAATACTTCCCGAATTTTCCGTAAGGTATTCATTAACAATGGCAAAGGTGGGACTGCTCACCGTATCGGTAACCTTAAGGTAAGCGCATATGGTTTTGATAAAAGTGGTTTTTCCTGCTCCCATTTCACCATGAAAAGCAAAAATTCTTTTCGCTTTATGATATTCAATCAGCTTTGCGGCAATGGGCTGAAGTTCATCCGGTGATTGACAAGTGTAGATTTCTGCCATAAACAATCAATGTAATTTTTCAGTATCAGAGGGTAAATAACAACCCGGAAGTGAGAAAGTTGATTCTTCCTTTCGGTGAAAAAGTCAGGGATGCAATAATCTTTATGTCAGAAAATTTTCACATCCCTGTTTTCACCTTTTCCGTTGCCGGAATTATTTTCTTATTATCAGTTCATTTCTAAATTTTCAGTTACGGGAACTTTAACGGTTATTTTGCTTTCATATAAATAAAAGGTATCATCATCTCCTCCATCGAAATACCACCATGCTGAATAGTATCACGGTAATACGATACATAATGATTGTAGTTGTTGGGGTAAGCAAAGAAATCGACACCATGGCAAAACAGGTAAGCCGAACTAACGTTGGTACGAGGCAGAAAAGCTTCAGCAGGATTTTTCACTTCGAACACTTCATTCTTATTGTAGTTAAGGCTTTTCCCGTTTTTATAACGCAGGTTAGTATTTGTTGCCCTATCGCCAATTACTTTAACCGGATTATTCACACGAACCGATCCGTGATCAGTGGTTATAATGAGCGGAATCTTTTTTGCTGCAAGGAACCTGATAATATCGAGTAGTGGCGAATGCTCGAACCAACTTACCGTCAGCGAGCGATAGGCGGCTTCATCGTCGGCCAATTCGCGGATCACCTCCATCTCGGTACGTGCGTGCGAAAGCATGTCGACGAAATTGTAAACGATTACGTTGAAACGGTTTTCCATAAGGTTGGGCAATGTTTCTACCAACTTACGGCCTGCGGAAAGATTCAGTATTTTAGTGTAGGAATATTTAACATCGTGACCGAAGCGTTTCATGTTTTCGCCAAGCAATTCGCCTTCAAACTGGTTCTTACTTCCTTCTTCGTCTTCATCAATCCAGTATTTGGGGTATTTTTTTATGATTTCGGTAGGCATAAGTCCCGAAAACAATGCATTCCGTGCATATTGCGTTGTGGAGGGTAGTATGCTGTAATACAACTCATCACTCTCAACACGATAATACTCTTCGAAAATCGGCTGCAGCATTTTCCACTGATCGTAGCGCAGGTTATCAATCAATATCAGGAACATTGAAGCATTTTCTTTGATCAGGGGGAAAACTTTTTCACGCAGAAGGGTGTGCGACTGTACCGGTTTCTCGCTGGTTCTTCCATTGAGCCAGTCGAGGTAATTCCTTTCCACATATTTGCAGAATACCTGGTTAGCCTCATCCTTCTGCGAACGCATGATATCTACAATGCCCTGATCCTGAGCTTTTTCGAGTTCGAGCTCCCAGTAAACAAGTTTTTTGTAAATCTCCACCCATTCGTTAAAGTCGAGCCGGTTACTGATTTCCATCCCGATATTCCGAAACTGTTGCTGGTAGGCATGGGTGGTTTTTTCGCTCACCAACCTTTTATTATCGAGGTTTTTCTTTACGCTCAGAAGGATTTGTTTCGGGTTTACCGGTTTTATCAGGTAATCGGAGATACTGGCGCCAATGGCATCTTCCATTATATGCTCCTCTTCACTTTTCGTGATCATAACCACAGGCAGATTTGGGTAGCTTGCTTTTATAAGCGAAAGTGTTTCAATACCCGATAATCCCGGCATATTCTCGTCAAGAAAAACGATATCCACGGTTTTGGCTTTCAAAACATCAATAGCCTCATCGCCGTTGTTGGTGGTAAGCACATCATATCCCTTATCCTTCAGAAACATGATATGAGGTTTCAAAAGATCAATCTCATCATCGGCCCACAATATTACTCCGTTTTCCATTTTTTTTAATTATCAATGATATATATAACAATCGGCAGTGGCATTTGTTATCTTTGCACACTTAGCCGGCAAAAGCCAGGATAATAATTTCCTGAAGCATCCCGGTGCTTCAGTATTAATGCTGCCAGTACCTCTTTTATTGTGTCTTTCCCTCTAATAGACAAGACTTTTATACAAATTTAACAAAATAGCGTGTCAACAGCTGCTCCTTTTAAACGAAAAATAATAAACGACCCGCTTTATGGTTTTATAACCATTGCCGACAAGCTGGTTTTTGATGTTATCGAGCATCCCTATTTTCAGCGGTTACGAAGAATAGAACAATTAGGTCAGGCCTCTATGGTTTACCCCGGGGCCCTGCATACCCGGTTTCATCATGCACTCGGAGCCATGCACCTTATGGGCCAGGCTATCGAAACCCTCAGGTCGAAAGGATTTGAGATATCGAACAAGGAAGCGCAGGGTGCGACATTGGCAATTTTATTGCACGACATCGGGCACGGACCCTTCTCGCATGCCCTGGAGGATCATATTGTTGAAGGCATATCGCACGAGGAAATCACCCTGGTGTTTTTACAATACCTCAATAAAGAATTTGGCAACAAACTGGAAACTGCTATTTCCATCTTCGAAAACACATATCCCCGCAAGTTTCTTCACCAACTCGTTTCAGGCCAACTGGATGTTGACAGGCTCGACTACCTTATGCGCGACAGCTTTTATACCGGTGTAAGCGAAGGCGTTATCAGCACCGACCGTATCCTGAAAATGCTGACTGTTGATAATGACGAACTTGCCGTGGAACTGAAAGGTATTTATTCCATCGAAAAATTTATTGTTGCCCGAAGACTTATGTACTGGCAGGTATATTACCATAAAACAGTGCTTGCCGTTGAATATATGCTGATAAGTATATTGAACAGAGCCCGGGCACTAGTGGAAAATGGCAGCGAATTACCGGCCTCTTCGGCGCTTAAGTTTTTCCTTGGCAGGAGAATCGGAAGAGAACAGTTTTTATCCTCGCCTGCCATCCTTTCGACCTTTGCCGACCTCGATGATTACGATATTTACCATGCAATTAAGGAATGGGCATCACAGAGCGATCAGATCCTGAGTACACTCTGTTTATCTCTCCTTAACAGGAAACTTTTCAGAGTCGTTATTACGGCTGAACCCTATACTGTAAAACAGATGAGCAGTATCAGGAAAAGAATCGCGGAGAAATTCAATCTGAGCAGCTCAGATTCAGGCTATTTTACCGGGCAAGGAGAGATTTCGAACAATGCTTACGATCCCAACAACGATCGTATTACTATCATCGATAAAGAAGGGCAAAGATTTGATATTTCAGGATTATCGGAACAACTGAATATCGCCGTTTACAATAAGACCGTTTCAAAGTTTTTTACCTATTTCCCAAAATGGGCTGGTGAATAGTGCTGAATGTTACATGGATGTTATAAACATGTGAGGCTCAATGTGAATAAAAATACCTATATTTGCAAACTTTTTAAACCAACTGGAAATTAACCTATCTGATCCTGATGGAATTTACTGCAAAAGACATTGCCGGCCTTGTAGGTGGCACAATCGACGGAAACCCGGACTTAAAAGTAAACCGATTAGCAAGGATAGAAGATGGTGAACCTGAGGCACTTAGCTTCCTTGCAAATCCCAAATATTACCCGTTTATTTACACCACCCGATCGTCGATAGTTCTGGTGCAGAGCGATTTCGAACCCGAGCAAAAACTTTCGTGTACACTTATCCGGGTGGATGATCCGTATACCGCCTTTGCCAATCTGCTTGAAATTTACGACAAGATGCGTAAAGGGAAAACAGGAATTTCTTCATTGTCATCCATAGCTGCTTCTGCCAAAGTCGGCAGCAATGCTTATATCGGTGATTTTGTTGTTATAGGTGATAATGCTGTTATAGGTGATGATGTAAAAATATTCCCCCAAAGCTATATCGGCGAAAATGTTAAAATAGGCTCAGGCACCACCCTTAATCCGGGAGTAATTGTATATTACGACTGCATTATTGGTAAAAATTGTACTATTCATGGCGGTTCGGTTATTGGTGCTGATGGCTTTGGTTTTGCACCACAGAGTGATAATAACTATAAAAAAGTAGCTCAGATCGGGAACGTCATTATTGAAGACAATGTAGAGATCGGAGCTAATACAACGATTGACCGCGCCACACTCGGCTCAACAATCATTCGCAGGGGCGTTAAGCTTGATAACCTGATACAGGTTGGCCACAATGTTGAAATCGGAGAGAATACCGTTATTGCTGCTCAAACAGGGATTGCTGGATCCACTAAGATAGGGAAAAACAATATGATCGGAGGTCAGGTTGGGTTTGCGGGTCACATTGTAATTGCTGATGATGTAAAGATTGGCGCCCAGGCCGGACTGGCAAGTAGTGTTACCAAACCAGGAAGTATTCTTCTAGGTGCGCCTGCCATTGATATAACCAGATTTCGCCGGATTATAGCCATTTTCAACAACCTGGATAAATTATACTACCGGATCGGAGATCTCGAAAAAACAATAAAACAATTACAGGCTGAAAAAGTCATCAACGATGAAAACAGCTAAGAAGTTTACTTATCCCATCTTATGTTTGATAAACAACGTACAATAAATGAGCCTGTAACCATACAAGGCTCCGGATTACATACAGGCAAACAGGTTACTCTTACTTTTAAACCAGCTCCGGCTGATCACGGAATTAAATTTTGCCGTGTCGACCTTGAAGAAAAACCTGTAATCGATGCAATTGCAGATTATGTAGTTGACACTTCCCGAGGCACAACCATTGAATTCCAGGGAGTAAGGCTGGTTACCATCGAGCACGTTCTGGCATCCGTTGCCGGGTTAGGAATCGACAACATACTGGTTGAGGTAGATAACGAGGAAATGCCAATTATGGACGGCAGCGCCCGCTTTTTTGTAGCAGCTCTCGATTCGGCAGGTATTATCGAACTCGACGCGGTTCGCGAATATTTCGAATTCCGGAATACGCTCACCCTTACCGATGCCAAACGAAAAAGCGAAATGGTATTGGTACCTGACGATAATTTCAGGCTTTCGGTAATGATTGATTTCGAAACACGGATTCTTGGAACCCAATATGCCTCCATAGCCGATATCGAAGACTTCAGGAAAGAAATTGCCGACTGCCGCACTTTCGTATTTCTGCATGACCTTGAATTTCTCATCAATAACAATCTGATTAAAGGTGGTGATGTAAGCAATGCCATCGTTTTTGTTGAACGACTGCTAAGCCAGGCTGAATTGGATAATCTTGCAAAACATTTCAACAAGCCAAAAATCACTGTACTGAAAGAAGGTATTTTAAATAACCTTGAACTCCGGTTCCATAATGAACCCGCCAGGCACAAACTTCTGGATGTGATAGGCGATCTTGCTTTGGTTGGCATGCCTCTCAAAGGCCATGTAATTGCTACACGCCCGGGTCACCTGGTGAACACCAATTTCGCCAAACTTATCCGTGAGCATATAAAAAACGCTCCGAAAGGCCCTAAAATAGACCTGAATAAGAAACCGGTTTACGATATAAATGATATCAAACGCATACTTCCCCACAGGCCGCCATTCCTGCTGGTTGATAAGATCATGGAAGTCAACGAGAAACAGGTAATCGGGGTTAAAAACGTTACGATGAACGAAGCTTTTTTCGTTGGTCATTTCCCTGACGAGCCTGTGATGCCCGGTGTTCTCCAGGTCGAAGCCATGGCACAAACCGGGGGGATATTTGTACTTCATTCGTTGCCCGATCCGGAAAATTATATTACTTATTTCCTTAAAATGGAAGCGGTTAAATTCAGGCAGAGAGTTGTCCCTGGTGATACTCTTGTATTTGTTCTCGAGATGATTACACCTTTACGCAGAGGTATATGCCATATGCGGGGAGTAGCCTGGGTAGGCGATAAAATCGTTACCGAAGCCGAGCTGATGGCTCAGATTGTCCGAAAAAAATAACACTGAAACAGACAAGGATACGGAGCGTAACCAAAATTTTTCAATGTCATCAATCCCTTCAATCCCATCAATCACTTCAATCACTTCAATCCTGAAACCCTGAAACTCCATAAACCCAATGAATCAACCATTAGCATATGTTCACCCACAGGCAATTGTTGCCAAAAATGTGGTTATTGAGCCCTTTGTAAACATCGAAAAAAATGTAGAGATTGGCGAAGGCACATGGATTGGGTCCAATGTTACCATAATGGAAGGTGCCCGCATAGGTAAAAACTGCCGCATTTTCCCGGGAGCGGTTATTTCTGCTGTTCCGCAGGATTTAAAATATGCCGGCGAAGATTCTATTGTTAAAATTGGTGATAATACCACTATCAGGGAGTTTGTAACCGTAAACCGCGGCACCAAGGCAAATATGGAAACCGTTGTCGGCAACAACTGCCTCATTATGGCGTATGCCCATATCGCGCACGATTGCATAGTAGGAAACAACTGCATCCTTGCCAACGGCGCTACCCTTGCAGGGCACATTCTTGTTGAAGATTATGCCATTATAGGCGGACTTACTGCTGTACATCAGTTTGTATCCATCGGGCAGCACACAATGATTTCGGGTGGTTCGCTGGTTCGCAAAGATGTACCGCCTTTCACCAAGGCTGCCCGCGAGCCGGTTTCCTATGTCGGGATTAACTCGGTAGGGTTACGGAGAAGGGGGTATTCGAATGAAAAAATTAATGAGATCCAGGATATTTACCGGATTATCTTTCTGAGCGGTTACAATGTGAGCCGTGCCGTCGAAATTGTAGAAACTACTATGCATCCTACGGTCGAACGTGACGAAATCCTTTCCTTTATCAGCCGTTCCACCCGGGGTATTATGAAAGGGTATTCAAAATCAAGAGAATAGTGCTCAACATTGGAAAAGTACAGCGTTTTAGCTTACTTTCCGCTCCTGTTCACTTTTATAAACTTCGTCGAACGAGGTCCAACCAGCATTCAACATTACCTTTAATACACCTTATTCCTTTTGATATAAATAATTTTCTCATTAATTCTAAAGTCACAATTCTTCTAATTTCAGAACTGAAAGATCCATGCATATCGCGCTGAGCAAAATAAGCAGAAAGTTTAACTACGAATGGATTTTCCGGGATGTGGACTTTGAATTTGAACAGGGAAACGCATACGCCATCCTGGGTTCCAACGGTTCGGGCAAATCGACACTGCTTCAGATTATTTCGGGACACCTGCATGCTTCCGGAGGTAAAGTTACCTATACGCACGATAACAAAGAAATACTGGTTGATGATTTTTTCAGGCATGTAACTTTCAGCGGTCCGTATCTGGAGCTAATCGAAGAGTTTACCCTGGAGGAAATGCTTACCTTCCACAGCCGCTTCCGGAAATTCCGCAATAATATGGATGTGAATGCTGTGATGGAAGCTACAGGGCTTATCCGGAATCGCAATAAGCCGATAAAATATTTTTCTTCCGGTATGAAACAACGGGTTCGGCTGGCAATTGCGCTTCTCACCGAATCGGAGGTAGTGTTACTGGATGAACCGGCTGCAAACCTCGACCGTAAAGCCATTGAATGGTACCGAAACCTGGTGGCTGAAAACCGCAGCAACCGGATTCTGATTATCTGTTCCAACTCACAAAGCGAAGAACACGATTTTTGTACCCAATCTATCGTGATTGATGATTACAAGAAAACAGTGAAATAGGTATTCGTTTCGAGGGTACAATCTTACATTTTTATGAAATTCAAACCTGAAGGCGTTTTGCAGGCTTTCAGGCTCGCTATGCATATATATTTTCGGAAAAGCTAAGCGCCTTATGCTAAGATTATCAGGAAAATGCGTACTTTCGCAGCCATTTTAATGCAATTTCAAACGATTTAATACCTTATTATGGCTACAACTTCTGAATTCCGCAATGGACTTTGCATCGAATTCAACAACGATCTCTATAAAATTGTAGAGTTTCAGCATGTTAAACCAGGCAAAGGCCCTGCTTTTGTCCGTACGAAACTTAAAAACCTGAAAACAGGGAAGGTTATACCCAATACATTTACGGCCGGCGCCCCGATTGATATTGCCCGCGTAGAACGCCGCGCGTACCAGTTTCTTTACAAGGACGACAACGGGTACAATTTCATGAATACTGAAAATTTTGAACAGATTTCAATTGAAGAAGAAATGGTGGATAATTACCAGTTTCTGAAAGAGGGACAGGGAGTAGAGATTATGGTGCATGCGGATACCGAAACACCTTTAACCTGCGAACTCCCTGCTTTTGTCGAACTTGAAATTACTTATACCGAACCAGGTTTCCGTGGCGATACAGCTTCGAATACCTTGAAAAAAGCTACCCTCGAAACCGGCGCTATCGTTCAGGTACCTTTGTTTATTGATGAAGGCACAAAAATACGGATCGACACACGCACCGGAACATATTTCGAAAGGGTAAAATAAAGCTGAAAAGCAACCCGGCAGGTTTGCTTCAAACATTAAACGCAGCTTTTATCATGAGATTCCCCTCAGAAAAAACACTTAGCGAAGTTGCCGGTTTTATCGGTGCATCTTTTATTGGTGATCCCTTGTTTCCGGTTTCGGGTATTAACGAAATACATATGGTATCGCCGGGTGATATTACTTTTGTTGATCATCCCAAATACTACAACAAAGCACTTACTTCCAAAGCAAGTGTAATTATTATCAACCAGGAAGTGGAATGCCCCGAAGGCAAAGCACTTCTGTTCCATGACGATCCATTTGCAGCTTACAATTCGCTGGTAACCAGGTTCCGGCCTTTTGTTGCCTCATCAGCAGTAATCAGCCCCACTGCAATAATTGGTGAAGGAACCACCATTCAGCCGGGAGCATTTGTCGGAAATCATGTGGAAATCGGGAAAAACTGCGTTATTCATGCAAATGTCAGCCTGTACGACTTTACTGTAATTGGCGATAATGTGGTAATACATGCCAACAGTGTTGTGGGTGCTGATGCCTATTATTTTCAGCACCAACCCAAAGGGTATCGTAAACTCGAATCCTGTGGGAGAGTAATAATAGGCGATAATGTCGAAATCGGTGCTCTCTGCTCCATCGACAGGGGTGTGTCGGGCGATACCATCATCGGAGAGGGAACAAAATTCGATAACCATGTGCAGGTAGGTCACGATACACAAATCGGGTCCAACTGCCTGATCGGGGCACACACCGCCATTGCCGGAGTGACCCGGATTGAAGATGATGTGACTATCTGGGCAAAAGTTGCCATTAACAAAGACCTCGTTATTGGTAAAGGTGCCGTAATACTTGCTACCTCGGCTGTTGATAAATCGTTACCCGGCGGAATAACCTATTTTGGGAGCCCGGCCATCGAAGCACGAAAAAAATGGAAAGAACTGGTAATGCTCCGAAAATTGCCTGAGATATATGCAAAAATCAAGTAATCACTAAGGCCTTTAATACTATTCCCTTACCTCCAGAATTCCGGAGGTATTTTTTTTACGGCATATTGCTACTAATACAAGCAATTTCACATCCGGTGAGAGAAAAAACTGCAACCCTTCAAAATATAAATTTCGTTTCGGATTTGCAGAAGAAATCCGACAGATCAGGTTCCTGAAAAGATATAATTGACTATCAATCAGGATTTAGCTTCCTCATCTGATGAACTGTAATACAAATCAAGCGCTGCTAAAATAGCAACCAATCCCCAGAACGGAACACTGGCCTTGTCTGTATTCAGGAAATTATTCATGGTACCATGCACATAATAAGTGATTAAACCCAGGGTTACCGACAAGGCAAGCACGCGTGTTTGTTTGTTAGCTGCCTTTTTATATACATTTAAACCAGTATAGAGAACAGCAACCATGATAAACAAAACACTTAACAAACCTGGAATTCCTGATTCGGCGAGTGGCCCGATATACTCGCTGTGTGCGTTGCCCATGTCGCCAAGATTGGTACTGATAATAGTTTTTTCTTTATCGCGCTGAAAAGGCGCATATTCGAACTGATAAGTACCAGGTCCCCATCCTACAAGAGGCCTTTCGGAAAACATACGCAAAGCAGCCTGCCAGCGGTTGATACGTTCGAGGTTCGAAGCATCCGACGAAATATTTGCAATTGATTCAACATGCTCAATAAAATTAGCGGAGGCATCCTGTTTATTCTTTTCAAGTTTGTCGAGTATTTCGAACTTAAATGTAAAAAAGAAGACCAATAGAAATGCGGTAGCAATTGCAATCCATTTAAACCGGATATGCAACTTGACCAAAATCAGCACTATAATGGCAAATCCGACTCCTACCCAGGCAGCCCTGCTGTATGAAAGGAAAAGTGCAATAAGCAGAATAGCCTCAACTATGGCCGCCAGAATTCGTTGTTTGCCCGAAACCGATTTGTCGAGGCTTAGTCCGAGCATAACAGGGATAAATAAGGCCAGTATAACGCCATATGCGGTGTGATCATTGTAAAAAGGCTGCATAACCCAATGCCCTGCCCTTTCACTAAAATTATAACCCATGTGAACCCAGGTTGTATAAAAAATCACGATGGACAATGCCGAAACATAAGCCCATATAAACAGCCTGATATTGGTTTTGCTGCGAAACAGCATCAAACCACCAAAATAAACCGGGATAATAAACCACAAACGCGAAAAAAGGTACTTGAAAGACACCAAAGGAATGTCGGATGTTATGGCCGTTATCAGCATCCACGAAAGATTAAATAAAATGGCGAGAGTGATCGGGTGCCTGATAATCCTGCGTTCGATGCCACCTTCGAGCAGGATTTTAAGAAGTATGAAGAAAAGTATACCGATCAGCAATGGCTCACTCGGAACCGAGATGCTCACACCCAGGTCATAATCGCCGATATCAATAGCCAGAGGAGTTACAAAAACAGCTAATAAAAGTATTTTTTCAAGACTGAAAACATATAAAAGCAGCAACGCAAATATTACAGGAATAAATATTCCATAGTACATTTCTTTATACACCATGTATGTATTGAACAATACAAAGATGGCGGTTACAAGGTATACTATCTGTATTTTAAGTCTTTCAGTCAAGATCGGATTTGCCGTTATGAGTGGTTAACTTCTGTTGAAAGAGTTCTGCGGTGCTCAACAAACACAATAGCCAGGAGGCTAAAAAGCAAGGTTGCGGCAACAAAATAAAACAATACAAACAACTTTTGGGGGTATGATCTTTTATCGGCCACTATGGGTGGAGTAACCGAATTGATGAAAGTTGTTTTTTTAGTGATATCAAGCCGGGCAATATCGTACCTGCGCATTAATTCGCTATATTCGTTGCCAAGGTTACCAATCCTGTTATTGAGAAAAATAAGATCGGCACTTTTATCCATCATGCCATCTTTAAGCCGGTTTACATCCTTTGTATTGATATTTCCACCTCCACCGTCAACGGTACGCAATTCGCCGCGGGTAATCTCCTGGCTCTGGCCTGCTACATCGTAAACACCATATTTCATTGAAATGTCGCGGAAAAGATTTTTAACAGAATCGATTTCGACCTTTTTCGTTTTCAGAGTTGTTTCGAGGGCTTCGATTACTTCCTTATATTTCGAATTGTGAACATCTCCGATTTTTTTATCCGTATAGAACAAGATTGCATTTACAATATCCCTTGCCATAACAGGATCAATATCGGTAACACTTACTTCGATACTCTCGTATTGCGTTTTTGATATTCTAACATTCTTATTGTAAATCCCTTCAAGGATGGTAGCGTAGTATTTCCCATCAGGCGACACTTTATAATGCTTTGGCAGGTCGAATTTGCTCATTACAGCTAAACGGACATCGCTGGAATTCAGCCATTGCAACATCTGCTCAGTCTGGCTTTCCTCCGAATATGAGGCGATGTTCGAAGGGTAAATAACAGCATTCGATTTGTACCTGGGTGTCATAACAAATGAACTCGAAACCACCAGTGAGATGAGCGCTGCAGCAATAGCCAGAAGAACCAGATGCCATTTCCATTTTAAAATGATCTGCAACAAGTTTGTATTATTGAAGTAGTTATCCATCCGTTTATGATGCTTTAAATTTTTATTTGTTTTGATTTCAAAAAGTTGCAATCCTTTCAATCCGGGATCAGGGGGCTTACTCATTCATGTATTGGTTTGCTTCAGTTTCTGTAAATACTCAGGGCTTCGTTCGACCATAAAAATTACAAGCATGCCGGCCAAAAGCGATCCTAACGCAGACAACAGAACAATAAGCCAGATAATTGGATACGCTTTACGATCAGCTTTATATGCCTTTTCGACTATAAACTTCTGCGGAATAGATTCGTTAGCATCAATTTTAGCCTCCTCGTACCGGGCCTTGATATAGCTTAGTTGTTTCTTTTCATTTGTTAATGCATCACGAAGCGAAATATAAGCTCCTCCGTAGGTTGCAATTACTTTTAGTCTTTGTTCGAGTGCATTAATGCCTTTTGTATTTCCTCGTGCAATTTCCATTGCAAGTTGGCGGTTCATCATTTCGGCCTGTGATTCGTAATCCTGAACGCCTAGTTTCATGATCTGGCTTAATGAATCTTCCATCTCCGCTACCTGTTTCTTTTGGGAAGCATATTGTGCTTCAACTATCATAAAACCTTTCAGAGACCGTTCTTTTTGAATGTCATTTTTTACCGAATCCAGTAAAGCAGCAATAGTATTGGCAATATCAGCAGCCAATTGCGGGTCCTTATCGAGGACTGCAATTTTAACAGCCATATATTCGGTCCGTCTAAAGGAAATATTCGAATTGAACTTGTTGTAAAGTCTTGAATGCTGGTATTTGGAATCAGGGTTGATGTCGTAATGCTCTGCTAACTTAAACTTGCTGATAATTTTATCTCTGATTCTGTTTGAATTTAATATCTGCAGCATTTGTTCGGTTTGTGCATCTTCGCCATATTCGAGTATATCCTGCTTTGCCGAGGCATTTTCGTTGAGCAGTGATTTCGAAATTGAGTTGCTTGAAGCCGGGTACATAATAACTTTAGACAAGTACAGTGGAGAAATAAAAAACGGTGATGAAATAATGGCTGAGAGTAGCGCAGCAGATAACCCTATAATAAGCAGAGCTTTACGCCATTTGTATAGAAAAACAGCAACTTTAAATGAATCAGTGAAGCTGTTCGCTGAGTTATTCGGCATGGGTTAATCAACTAATAGTGTGCCTGCAAAGGTAGAGAAATCTAAATAAAAAGCAATCAATACAATTAGTTGCTTTTTGGTTGAACTGATATGTTTTTTTAGGTTTGCGTTCGACTGTAACTTATCAGCATCCAACAACATTATCAGACTCCGGAACAACATTCATAACATGAGCAAATCTCCTGCCATCACTAATAATGCCTATTCGATTAAATTAAAGGGATTCCCGATACAGCTTACCAGATTAGAACCGGTTGATTTACTTCCGGGTTAAAAATGTTTCGGAATGTTGCGGCTATTTATTCCTGAGCAATCTCAGCAATCCTCCGATACTCAGCAATCGCAAAATAAAGGCCCACAACACGGATACCAGGCCTGCCGTTACCAGTGCGACCTTCCAATCAGACAAAAGGGAGCCTGCGGATTTGTTTATCAAAATAACACCAATTGCAAAAAACAACAGGTTGAGAATATACTTCCAGTTGATCCGGAACCTGAAGATGTATTGGGCAATTAATAATTGAATAATGGCTGTAACAAATTGAGTGGCGAGACTCGCATAAGCCGATCCTACTGCCATAAACTGCGGAATAAGCACAAAATTTAGGCCGATATTAATAAGCATTCCCGTTAGCGCCATGATATTCAGCGCTTTTAAACTCCCGTTGGCAGTGAGCAGTGTGCCAAATATATAAGTAGCTGAAATAGGTATAAACCCTATAATCAGGTAAACAAATACTTTTTGTGCTTCCTCGATCTGTCCGACATACAACAATTCCATTATCTGCATACTGAAAAACGACGATCCTGTGGCAATGATCATTGCCATGGTAAAAATAATCGTAAACGATAATTTAACCATTCCCTCCACAGGTGATTTATCCTTTATCAGCCTGGCGAAAATCGGGACAAGCAGAACTGAAAACAGATACGCTATCATGTTCACTGCATCGAGCAACCTGAATGCCTTGGCATAAATATCGACCTGCTCGGTGCCGGTGCCGCTTGGCAGTAGCCTTTCCAGCATTACCGAATCGATCCGGTTGTAAAACGACATAAAGAGAACAAGCAATGCAAAAGGGAAACTTTGCTTTATAATTGTCCTAAAGAAAGATGTATCCCACTCCAGGCGGGTAAAAGCTGCCTTTTTCATAACAATTACAAGCGCAACAAATGCGGTGACCGAGTAGGCCAGTGTTTGCGCATATACAAACCATATAATCCTGAAAGGCTCCGTCGTAACATTTCCCCAAAGCAGCACACTGCAGATGAATATCATTAATATACGATCAAGAACGGATATGGCGCTGTCAATCCGAAACAACAGCAAACCCGAAATATTCGACCGCAGATAAAGGATAAACGACATCAGGAACTGGTTAATACCCAGGAATACAAGAAAATAGAAGTGCCGTGAATCATAACCGATAATAGTTGCCACACCAAAAATAACAACAAAATATACGGCTGCCAATATTAGCCTGAGCACTGCTATACCCGAAAAATGTTTATTCAGCAGGTGACTGTTCTGTGCAATATTCCTGTTGTTGAAGTTGGTAATTCCGAAATCGAGAAGAATATTAAAAAGAAAGGTGAAATTAAGTATAGTAAAATAGAAGCCGTATTCGCCCGGCGCAACAATATTCTGAACGGTACGGTCGATGCCGAAAACCCAGAATGGCTTAACCAGGAGATTAAGGAAAAGCAGAAAACCAAGATTAGTAATAAATTTACGCTTCATATTTTAGTCCTGTGAATCTGCCAACAATTGAAAAGCTAGTTTACTGATCCGCCAATCTCCCGGCTATCTTTCAAATTCCGGTAGCTTAAAACCGGCTTCGATTGCCTTCGACTTTAAAATGTCCGATATCAATATTAGTTCTCAAAAGTACGATTATTTAAAAATATAGCAAAAGATAAGTACTTACATCTTCTGTAAACTGGTAAAACACATTAAATTCATTCGTCTGCACAATTATTTTCAAAGGTTTGCGTAAATATAACAGAACTTCAACTGAAATCTGTTAGGTTTGAAAATAGCTGTAAATACGCGACTTTTATTAGACGGGAAAATGGATGGCATTGGCAGGTTTGCCGATGAAACCCTGCGTATTATTACATCCCGGCATCCTGAACATCAGTTTTACTTTTACTTCGACAGAAAATACAGTGAAAGATTCATTTATAATTCGAATGTAACCCCGGTTGTAGTTTATCCGCCGGCCAGGCATCCTTTTTTGTTTCTCGCCTGGTTCGAAGCATCATTGCCACTTCATTTTCACATTACCAAACCTGATATTTTTCTTTCCCCTGATGGCTTCCTTTCGTTAAATGCCAAAGTAAAATCGATAGCTGTAATCCACGACCTCAATTTTGAGCACTACCCCGAAGATATTCCGTTCCTGATGCGGAAGTACTATTCTATGATGTTTCCCCGTTTTGCTGCGAAAGCTTCGCGTATAGCCACCGTTTCCGAATACTCAAAATCGGATATTATTGATAAATACCATGTTGATGGTTCAAAAATTGACGTAGTTTACAATGGCGCCAGCGGTATTTTTAAACCGTTACCAAAGGATGAACAGCAGCAAACCAGGAATATTTTTTCGCATGGAAATGAATTTTTCCTTTTCGTTGGCACTCTGCATCCACGCAAAAACCTGGTAAATCTTTTTAAAGCATTCGATCAGTTCAAAACGAGTGATGGCAATGGAATTAAACTTGTGCTGGCAGGCGCCCGCATGTGGTGGACAGAGGAAATACAACTAGCATACGACGGAATGCAATACCGGGAGGATGTGATTTTTACCGGACGGGTAAGCGATCTCGACCTGGCATCTCTTATGGCCTCAGCACTTGCGCTCACCTACGTTTCGTATTTCGAAGGATTTGGGATCCCGATTCTGGAAGCTTTTCAGTGCGATACGCCGGTTATTACATCGGATATCACTTCTATGCCTGAAGTTGCAGGGAATGCAGCTATTCTGGCCAATCCTTTTTCAATTTCCTCCATAGCCGATGCTATGCAGAAAATTGCTTCAGATAACGGATTGAGGCAAAAGCTCATAGTTGCCGGGCAGGAACAACGCCTGAAATTTACCTGGGAACAAACGGCTGAGAAGTTGTGGGGGTGTATAGAAAATACAATGACCGGCAGGTAGTTGTTCCGTGAACATGCAATTGTTGCAGAGTTACAGTCCCGATCCCTATCGGGATACAGAGTTACAAAGTTATTATTCGAGTAATCTGATATTTATATTATTACTGATTTGCAGCCAATTTGCAAAATTCGTAAATCGTTCCCGATGGCTATCGGGATAAATCGTAAAAATGAAGCTTCTGAAAATCAAAAACAGAAACGGACTAAATTACATTCACTTCCATCTCCATCTTAACGCCAAATCGTTCGTAAACTGAATTCTGAACCCGGTGAGCCAGTGTCAGCATATTACTTCCGGTTGCATTGCCGTAATTTACAAGTACAAGTGCCTGGTTTTGATGCACGCCTGCATCGCCTTCGCGGAATCCTTTCCATCCGCATTGCTCAATCAGCCATCCGGCTGCAAGCTTAACTTTTTCATCCCCAAGCGGGTAATACACCAGTTTTGGAAATGTTTCAAGCAGTTTATCAGCAAATTTCTGATCGACAGTCGGATTCTTGAAAAAACTACCTGCATTGCCAAGCAATTCAGGATCAGGTAATTTGCTCCGCCTGATGTTGCATACAGCTTTACTTACATCGACTATTCCTGGATTATTGATTCCCAGGGCATCTAAATCCTGTTTAATGGCTCCATACTCAAGATTGACAGCTGCATTAAGTTTCAATAAAAAAGTAACCGACCATATAGCAAACTTCCCTTTCAATTCACGTTTAAAAATACTGTCGCGATACCCGAAAGCGCAATCCTCAGCGGTAAAAACCTTTAGTTCGCCTGTTTGCATATCTATTGCTTCGAGCGACAGTATGCAATCTTTCACCTCAACGCCATAAGCGCCGATATTCTGTATCGGGCTGCTGCCAACATTACCGGGAATGAGCGACAGGTTCTCGAGGCCGCCAAAACCCTGGTTAACACAATGAGTAACAAATTCGTGCCAATTCTCTCCGGCACATACTTTAAGCACAACCGTATCCTCCGAACGGGTAATGACCTGTATACCTTTATTGATAATGTGAACAACAATTCCTTTATAGTTGCCTGTAAAAAGCAGGTTACTCCCTCCGCCAAGCAGTAAAAACTGGTTTTCGGATAGTAAACCGGAAGCTATCAGATGGTTAACCTGATCAATGCTGTTAACTTCGGTAAAATAGCGGGTTCTGGATTCCAGGTGAAAAGTATTGAAAGAATAGAGAGAAAAATCCTCTTTGATTTCCGGGTAGATCGGCATAGGTTGAAAAAATACATGAATAAACAAGATAACCGGATCAGCGATCTGATGATCTGAAACAAACCAGGAGAAATTTACTCCTTCAAATTTTCGGCAAAATTAATTTAACCAAACGAATATCCTGCATTTTTATTTAAAATTCATCGTTGAGTCCGCTCCGAAAAGTCTTTTACCCCTAAATCCCCTAAAGGGGACTTAGTCCAATTTATTGATTTGGAACGCATTACCCTTCAGTGGTCAGGGGTAAAAAAGTTGAAAATCAATAAATTGTGACTTTTCGGAGTGGACTCATCGTTATTATTTTTTTATACCCTGCTGCCTGTCATGTTGAATGAAAAGGGTTTTGATGTCATCCATGATTTAACCATTCATTGAAACTGATGTTATAATCATGGATATTTCATGTTAAAACTTTACTTTCGCAATGTTTTAAAAACAATGAAAAAGAAAAGAGCTATTATTTCGGTGATAAACGACCTGGTTACCGACCAGCGCGTGGACAGAACTGCGGGTGTACTTACCGATCTTGGCTTTGAGGTATTCCTGATTGGACGCCGCAAAACAGATAGTCCTCAGATGCCTGTCCGGAAATATGAAACCTTGCAAATGCGGCTGCTCTGGGAAAAAGGGCCGCTGTTTTACGCGGAATATAATATAAGGCTCTTCCTACTGTTGCTAACACGTCCGGCGGATTTACTGCTGAGCAACGACCTCGACACGCTACTTCCCAATTACCTGGTTCATAAGTTAAAACACATTCCGATTGTATACGACAGTCACGAGTATTTTACGGCTACTCCCGAACTGGTAAACAGGCCCAAAGTACAACGTTTCTGGAAACGGATTGAAAGAGCCATAGTACCAAAACTTAAAAGCTGCATCACTGTAAATGCAAGTATTGCTGACCTTTTCGAAAAGGAATACAGTGTTCCTTTCAGGGTTGTACGGAATATACCGGGCCGCCGGCAACCTGTAGTGCTGCCCACCCGAAAGGAACTCGGCCTTCCTGAAGATAAAAAAATTGTTTTGATGCAAGGCTCAGGGATAAATGTACAAAGGGGAGCCGAAGAAGCTGTTGAAGCCATGCAATACCTTGATAATGTATTGCTTCTGATAGTTGGGGGTGGCGATGTGCTCCCGTTATTGAAAAAGATGGTGAATGATTTGTCGTTGCAGAAAAAGGTAAAGTTCATTTCAAGGCAAACCCCTGAAAACCTGTTCGGATATACTGCCAATGCGGATATCGGGCTAGCTATTGATAAAGACACCAATATAAACTACCGTTTCAGTCTTCCCAATAAACTCTTCGATTATATATATGCCGGAGTTCCCGTGCTTGCAACGCCTCTGGTGGAATTGAAAAGCATTATACAGCATTACGAAATAGGCACATTTATCGAAAATCATGATCCTGAGCATATTGCAGACACTATCAGAAATATGCTGCAGGATGAAAACCGTTTGAATTTTTATAAGATAAATACCCGGAAAGCGGCCGCCGAACTAAACTGGGAGAAAGAGAAGACTACACTCATCGAAATATTTGCGCCTTATGCCTGAAAAGCATCTCCATATCATTGCCTTCAGCATTCCGTACCCCGCAAATTATGGAGGTGTTATCGACGTTTATTACAAATTGAAAGCCCTTCATAATGCAGGAATAAAGATTCACCTGCATTGCTTTCAATACGACAGACCGGAAGCCCCGGAGCTTAATCCGTATTGCCAATCAGTAAATTACTATCCTAGAAAAACTGGTTTTGCTGCTCAGTTATCCATGAAACCTTATATTGTCGAAAGCCGGCAATCAGCGGAATTGTTAAACAGGCTGTCAGCAGATAATCATCCGATACTCTTCGAAGGACTTCACAGTTGCTTTTACCTCAGCCACAAATCGTTACAGGGACGCACTCTTATTTATCGCGAAAGCAATATTGAACATGATTATTATTATAACCTTTTCAAATCGGAGAAAAACTCCGGAAGAAAAGCCTTTTTTCTTCTCGAAAGTCTGAAACTCAGGTTGTACCAGAAACAGCTTCGATATTCCACTAAAATGCTTGTTGTTTCGCAAACCGACCGCGATTACCTGGCGCAGAAATTTCCCGGCAAGGAAGTTGTTTACCTGCCTAGTTTTCATGGAAACAATACTGTTAACAGCATGCAAGGCAAAGGTGATTATGTATTGTATCATGGAAATTTATCAGTAGGTGAAAATGCCCTGGCTGCAGAATACCTTGTCAAAGAGGTTTTTAACGAAATTTGTGTTCCGTTTAAAATAGCAGGCTTAAATCCATCCGATTCGCTTAAAAAACTGGTTGCCGGTTATAAGCACATTGAGTTGATCCAAAATCCGCCAAAGGATGAGATGGAATGGCTGATTAAGAATGCACAGGTAAATGTGTTGGTTACTTTCCAGGCAACCGGGTTGAAGCTGAAACTGCTCAATACGCTGTACAATGGCCGCTGGATGCTGGTAAACCAGGAAATGCTTGCAGGTACCGGGCTTGAAAGTCTCTGTGAAATTGCAGATAATGCAGGGGAAATGAAAAAGAAAATTATTTCTGTTTTCGATACCGAATTTGATCACAACCAATTAATTGCAAGATCAGAAATACTGCAAAAGCGTTTTTCGGATGAAGAGAATGCAAAGAAACTGATTCTTGCCATATTCGGATAAGGATTAAATTTCGGACTACTTCCGAAATCCCAAATACGATATCCAAATTCTTTAAACCTCCCCTATTCCGATCAAACCTTCGCCAACCTCAACCAGCTTACCCATTTCGCATTTGATAATACGGGCCGGATACTTTCGCAACATGGCATAATTGTGGGATGCCATAAATATCGCCCTGCCGGTTTTCCGGATATCAAAAAGCAATTGCATGATTCCGTCGGAAGTTTCAGGATCAAGATTTCCTGTAGGTTCGTCGGCTAAAAGCAATTCAGGATCATTGAGCAGTGCGCGGGCAATAGAAACACGCTGCTGTTCTCCTCCCGAGAGTTGATGCGGCATTTTAAAGCCTTTGGTTATAAGCCCCACTTTATCAAGCACTTCGTTCATGCGGTGGCGCATGGCATCGGCATCCTTCCACCCGGTGGCTTTCATCACAAAAATCAGGTTATCGTTTACACTGCGGTCATTAAGCAACTGGAAATCCTGGAAAACAATACCGATCTTACGCCTCAGGTATGGAATTTCCTTTTTTTTCAATGCAGTTATATTAAATCCTGCCACTTCAGCTTTCCCGTCACGCAATGGCAAATCGGCATACAGGGTTTTCATCAGGCTGCTTTTACCGGTGCCGGTTTTACCAACCAGGTAAACAAACTCACTTTTGTGTATGTTGAGCGATACGTCCGATAAAATGAGATTATCCCGATGATAAACAGAAACGCCTTCGAGTGAAATGATGTTATCTAAAGCCATAAGAAACTTTTATAGTGTAATGCTTGTGCAAAAATAAACTTTTTAGTGACTAAGCGGAAGCTTCAGTCGTTAAATGAATGTGATTTGAAGTGAGGATACAGGAAATTAACAACAAGTTTGTCGGTTGTTGTGTCAGAAATACTAACTTTTACTGCTGATTATGCAGGCAGTATATCCTTAAAACTTATGCCTGAGATTTCTATCAGAATGATTTCGACAACCTGAGTTGAAGGCCAAAGGAATCATACAGCAATCCACCGGAGTCGAATGCGCCGGAAAACCCGATTTTTAAATGATTTTTCAGTTCCCTGTCGGCAGCTAACCAGGATGATAATTGTTTTGTTTCACTGAAAATCCCATATAATGGCAGTGTCCTGATTTTTCCCAGGGTATGCCCAACCACACTGGTGCCGAATGTTCCGTAATTCAGAGAATACGATGTTTTCACTATAAAATTCCACTTCTGAACCGAACCCTCAAATCCAAGATGGACAGCTACTACACGGTTATTGATAAAATAATCGTGGGGATCGGATGGCAATCCGGCCCGGGTCGAAGTGACTGTGCTAAAAAGAGGATTGCCTATTCCAATTCCTTTGTACGACCAGCCTTTCCAATATTGATAATTATTGTAATAATTCTCGTCGCCTGAACGTGTTTGTGGAGACCAGAGTTCCCCGGCCTGATTTTTAGAATAAAGAAATTCCAAAAGGACTTTTTTCCATTTAAAGCCTTGATCTTCATAAGTCTGTCTATTTGTCAGACTAATCCCATTTAATCCGTCACGTAGGTTAGCCAAATGGGCCAGGGCACCTATGTCGTAGAAAAACTGGTGATAAGCAAATAACCTGACGGAAGGGAAATTGTATTCCATCCCAAGATCGATAGAGCCCAAGTGATTTCCTATTTTTGAACTAGGTATATTACTAGTGCCATATGCCTTTCCGGAAACAACATACCAATAACACTCATTGTCTGATAATGTATAATCGCTGCCAAAATACTCATGCTCACTTCCCCAATAAGCCTGGTGGTTGAATCCGCCATAGAGTTTCCACTTCCACCCGGGTTTTCCAAATCTTCCGTAGAACGTTTTTTGATGAAGGTATGTTTTTAACGGAACTGTACTTCCTTTCAGCTTATAAACAGGCGTTTCCCCTACCCAACCATGAGCATAAGTCCCTTTGAATGCGAATAATTTGCCAAAGAACGGTATGCTATAGAATTCCGGAATCCCGATTTGTATTTTGGGAATCCCCAAAGCATTGCCCGAAACGGCAAAAGCACCTGAGGATAAACTGGTATCGCAAAGCCCGGTGATTTCTTTCGAACGGCCGGCCTTAAGCTCAAAAATACCCAGCCTTATTTTTCCATACCCTTCAATAAGTAAAAAATTAGTTTTACTGCCGATATTCGCCCTTCCTTCAAAAGAGGCTCCCCAATCGAAAATGCTCCGACTATTAATATCATAATCTTTACGCACTTTACCCGTAAAACTCATCGATTCATTTCCCAGGGGTATACTTCCAAATTGATTTGCCCTGAACCAGAAAGGCACATGGTCCGAAGAAATAAAACTTCCAGTTGCTTCAATATTGGCATGAAAATCACTTTCCTGAGCACAAAGAGACGGAAGCAGTGAAATAAGCAGCGCACAAAATACCCAGGTTTTCTTCATATTAAAAGGATAAATATTTTCAAATTTAATGTCTTTTTATCTTTGATCAATATCAAATCAGATAATTTTGTGTGCAACGGCTCTAAAAACATCCGAATTCCCTTTGCACTCATATGGATTTATGAGTATAGCAAAAGACATGAAAAATGATTTTAGTCCTGATTTATGAAGAAATCTTTATTTCACAAGACCCGAAAACCCCATAAAAGCAAGGGAAAGCAAACCTGCTGTTATTAATGCCAGCGGGAATCCTTTCATTCCTTTCGGATATCCGTTCAGTTCGAGCTGTTCCCGTATTCCTGCCATTAAAATAAGAGCCAGGGTAAAGCCGACAGCAATTGCTGATGCATATACAACACTCGAAACCAGACTATAGTTTTTCTGCACCGCTAAAATTGCAATACCCAGCACCGCACAGTTGGTTGTAATAAGCGGCAGGTAAATCCCTAACGCCTGGTACAATGAGGGAGCTGACTTCTTGAGGATAATCTCAACAACCTGCACCAGGAAAGCAATAATAAATATAAAAGTGATAGTTTGCATAAATTCGATATGCAGCGGAACCAGGATATAATTCTGAATCAGGAAAGTAACCAGGTTGGCAAGCGCCATAACAAAAATAACGGCGGCACCCATTCCCAGAGAAGTAGAAACCTTATTGGAAACTCCCAGGAAAGGGCAGATTCCCAGGAACTGAGCCAAAACCACGTTATTGACTAACAGCGCAAGTATTACAATTTTAATTAGATCCATGGTATTTTATTAACCTGTTTTCACAAATTACTACTGAATGACTAAATGTTATATTTCCTTTTAACAGTGTTCATAATGGCAATGAGATAGCCATAAGTGAGAAAAGCACCCGGAGGAAGAATAAACAACAAAATGGTCCGTGTATCCTGCGAAACCAGCCTGATATCGAATATGCTGCCATTACCAAGTATTTCGCGTATGGAACCCATTATGGTGAGTGCCAGTGTAAAACCAATACCCATCCCCAAACCATCGAGAATGGCAGGAACCACTGCGTTTTTTTGGGCAAAAGCTTCGGCACGGCCTAAGATAATACAGTTCACAACGATCAGCGGTATAAAAATACCCAGCGTCTTATAAAGATCTGGCGTAAAAGCTTTCATCACCAGGTCCACTATAGTTACGAAAGTGGCAATAATCACGATAAATGCAGCTATACGTACCTTATTTGGGATAAAGTTCTTCAGAGAAGCTATCAGCAGGTTTGAGCTGACAAGCACAAAAGTTGTGGCTACGCCCATCCCGATTCCATTCATTGCTGCGGTGGTAACAGCCAAGGCCGGGCAGGCGCCTAGAACCAACACAAACGAAGGATTTTCTTTCAGCAGCCCAATGGTGAAAAATTTAAGATTACTCATTTCGAACCTCCTTTTGCAATTGCGGTTGTATCGGCTTCAGCACCGGCTGAAACAAAGTTTTTCATATAAAGGGTGTAGGCTTTTTGCACTCCATCACAAAATGCCCTCGATGTTATTGTTGCTGCAGTAATAGCATCAATGGTTCCGCCATCTTTTTTTACTTTAATCTCCTGTCCCGGCAGGACGGTGATATTCATTTCTTTAAACTGGTCCTTAAATTTGGGATCTTTCATTTTTGAACCCAGACCGGGAGTTTCTTTTTGTTCCAGCACAACAATCTGGTTTATGGTACCGTCGGGTTTAAAGCCTACCATCAGGTCGAAACGACCGCTGAAAGCCTTATCGGTAAAAGTTTTCACTGCACATCCAACTGGTTTCCCCGAATTTGTTCCCTGATAAAATGTGAGTCCTTCGATGATTTTTGAATCCTTAGTCGGATCATTATCAAAAGCCGGAAGCACATCCCGCACTGCCTGTATTTCCTTTTTCTTGTTGGCCTGTTCAATCGGCCCTTTAGTAACGCCATACACGAAACCCAAAGCTGCTGCCATTACGCCTGAAATCAGGAGCAGCGAAAGTATCATATTGGTAAGCGTCGATTCAAGCTTTTTAGCCATTGCTGTTTAAGTTAGGCATACATTTATTCTAATCATTTAATGAGTTTCATGCTTTAACCACTTCTCCAAACCTGGATGGCTTAAATCCCTTGTTGATAAGCGGAGTGGCTGCGTTCATTATCAGGATGGCAAACGAAACCCCTTCGGGATATGCTCCCCAAACCCTGATAATTACAGTGAGCAGTCCACAGCCGAGACCATAAACCAGCATCCCTTTCCATGTCATTGGCGATGTAGTCATGTCCGTAGCCATATAAATGGCACCCAGCATCAAACCACCGGCAAGCAGGTGAAAAACCGGGTCGATGTATTTTTCAGGATTTAAGAGCCACAATGCGCCTGTAAACAGAAATACCGTAAGCAGGTACGAAACGGGAATATGCCAGGTAATTATTTTTTTGTACAACATATACAAACCTCCCAGTATAAGGGCTGCAGCCGAAACCTCTCCAAGAGAACCTCCCATACTGCCCATAAGCATACTGGCATAATCAGGTATTTTAGAAACAAGGTGTGAAATTGATTCCCCGTTTTTTACACCCTCTTTTACAATCCCCAGGGAAGTTGGGCCGGTTATGGCATCGGCAAGGACAAAACGGTTCTGTATGGGTAAAGGCCAACGAGTCATATCAACAGGGAAGGAAATCAGCATGAAAACACGTCCTACCAGTGCCGGGTTAAATGGGTTGCGACCTAACCCTCCGAACGACATTTTGGCGACGCCAATGGCTACAACACTCCCGATAACAAGCTGCCACCAGGGTATAGAAGACGGCACATTGAAAGCCAGTAAAATTCCTGTTATTACGGCCGATCCATCGGAAATGGTGGGTTTTTCTTTTAAAATGTACCTGGCAATACCATATTCGATCATTACACATGAAAGCACTGCGATGGCAGTAGTAATTAAGGCACCAAGGCCAAAGTACCAGAGCGAAACCAACAAGGCCGGGATCAACGCGATAACTACTCCCCACATGATCTTTTGTACAGACTGATTGTTGTGCACATGCGGTGAACCCGAAACTGTAAAAAGCTGCATATCTTAATTTTTTACTCTGGTTCTTATTATCTGACCTACTTTATTTTTACCCAGCCTGAGGTAATCGAGCAGCGGACGCGACGACGGACATACATAATGACAACTTCCGCACTCCATGCAATCCATAATCCGGTTGGTTTCGGCATCGTCCCAAACCTGGTTGTTTACCTGCTTTTCGAGCAGGTAAGGTTCGAGACCCATTGGGCAGGCTGATACGCAACGTGCGCAACGTATGCAATGCTGAACGGGCGACCGGTTTGCTTCTGCCTTATCAAAAACAGAAATGCCAGATGTCCCTTTCATTACAGGCACATCCAACGAATTTAACGCTTTCCCCATCATCGGGCCGCCGCTTACGATTTTACCCGTCGAATCAGGAAGTCCGCCGGCAAATTCAATCACATCGCTAACCGAAGTACCAATTCTAACCCTGAAATTAGCCGGATTGGCGAAATTCTTACCGGTAACGGTAACTACCCGCTCAAAAAGCGGTTTGTTTTTTTGAACAGCTTCATACACAGCAAAAGCAGTTCCAACATTATTTACAACACACCCCACCTCTATCGGCAGTTTCATGGATGGAACCTCGCGACCGGTTACCGCCTTGATGAGCTGCTTTTCGGCACCTTGCGGGTATTTTACTTTCAGTGCAATAACTTCAATTCCGGGAAAATTTTTAACCAGTTCCGTTAGATGAGCAATGGCATCCGGTTTATTATTTTCGATACCGACAACAGCACGGTTCACACCTAAAGCTTTCATCAGGATGGTTGCTCCTACAAGTATTTCTTCGCCTTTTTCGAGCATCAGCCGGTGATCTGCAGTAAGAAATGGTTCGCATTCGACACCGTTAAGAATCAGAATTTCGGCTTTTTCCCCATGTGGAACCATCATTTTAACTTTGGTAGGAAAGGTTGCGCCACCTAACCCGACAATGCCCATTTCGTGTATCTTGTCTATGATTTCGGATGCAGAAAGATGGCACTCTTTCTTCAGTTTAATGCTCCTGTCGACGAAATCCATCCATTCGTCACCCTCAGTTGCAATAATAACTGTAGGATGCCTGTACCCGCTTTGATCCTGAATGGAATCAATTTTAACAACTTTGCCCGAAACCGAAGAGTGAATATTGGCAGAAATAAAAGCTTCGCCCCGCCCGATAAGTTGTCCAACCTTTACTGAATCACCTTTTATTACAATTGCTTTTGCCGGGGCTCCGAGACTTTGCCCGAGAGGGATCTTTACCTCGGAAGGAACAGGAAGAAATTGGACAGGACTATTTGCCGAAAGCTTGTTTTCTTCCGGATGAACTCCTCCTTTTATAAATGTTTTCAGCATCATAGGTATGCCGTATATGGTATTATGGTATGTAGGATCGCAGGACTATTCCCGGGATGTATAGGCTCAGGCAGAAATGGTTTCACTCTTTTCGGCTCCGGCTTTGGGTTTACGCAATGGGAAATTGGTCTCAATAATTGCATTCGTCGGGCATTCTTCAACACATTTGCGGCAAAGTTTGCATTTTTCGTAACTGATATACGCCAGGTTGTTTTCCATCACAATGGCATCGTGAGGACAGATTTTAACACATTTACCACAGCCTATGCAGGAAACGTCGCAATTTTTGCGGGATAATGCACCTTTTTCCGTATTAACACAGTCAACGTAAATCCTTTTACTTTTCGGACCAACCTTTCGCATTTCAATAATGGTGCGCGGACAGGCTTTTGCACAAGCGCCACAGGCCACACATTTCTCTTCAATAATAACCGGAAAACCAGTTTCTTCATCCATGTACATGGCATCGAAAAGACAGGATACTACACAATCGCCCAGGCCCAGGCAACCGTTCGGGCAGCCACTGCTTCCGCTGAAAAGTGTATTGGCAAAAACACAACTTGAAGCACCGTCGTAAATAACTTTTGATGGGGCATGAGCAAAAGATCCGTTACAACGCAGAACGGCAACCATAGGATCGGTTTCGTCAGCATTAAGGCCAAGTGCTTCAGCAATCTGTTTCATAACGGAATTGCCGCCTACCGGACAATTCAGTCCATCAAGACTTCCGGATTTCACTATGGTTTCGGCAAAATTACGACAGCCTGCATAGCCACAACCGCCACAATTGGCTGCAGGAAGCAGGTCGTTAACAATATCGATACGCGGGTCTTCAATTACCCTGAATTTTTGGGCAACGAAGTATAAAATGATGGCAGCAAGAACTCCGATACCGGCAAGCGCAATGATGGCAAAAAGAACAGACTGGTTCACAGATCTACTAATTAATCAGTTAATTTTCATCAAGACAAAGGAGTACTTCTCATGGACTGAGTCTAAAAAAAACACATGAAGTTCCGGCTTGCTTTACAGGGGACAAATGTAAAAACAATAGCACATTTTTAACAGGAAATCTTAAATTTTAAAAATATTATAAGATATTGTCAATCAACAATATATAATTAACATGGCTAAATTATTATATACAGCAAATAACATACATTAGTACTATCAAGGGATTGACAACTATGGATAGAACGGTTATAAATTGGCAAGCAGTCCAAAAAGCAGATTGCAGATTGAATCTTCAGAATATTCATGGGCTCAGAAAAATGTAAATATCTGATAATGTATACCTTAACAATTATTTATTGCTGAGCAATTATAGGATCAGGGATAAATGAAAATTACGGAGAAAAGAAAAATTACAAACGAATGAAATTAAAGATGCTCAATCCTGAAAGAAAAAGTATTACTCAGCTTTTCTTTAAACAGAAATAACATCAAATAGTAAGGAACCAAAATCGCGATAGCTGACAAGCCAGCCCATAGTTCACTAAGGAAAGAGCTTGCTGTAACAAGAGTTAACAGTAAAATAATGAATGGCAACAGATAACCCAATACTACGGCCTTGTTCCCCAAAGTCCGGTCGAGGATAACATGTACTGATTGCCCGGAACTATATCCGGAACTGTCGTTGTGAACCTCTATAAGTTTCTCGGTCATCTCAGCAACGCTGCACATACCATTGGAATGGCATTCGGCACAAGCTGATTTACTCAAAATACGCACGAAAATTTTATCATCTTCGATACGATCAATAATACCTTCGTGTGTAATCCGTTCACTCATCGGTTCGTTCTTTGAGATGCAAAGATAGAACTTAGGTCGTTAAATAAACCTGATTTGTGGAATAATCACATTCCTGGTAATCTGGGAAATTTTCCAAGTTTAGTCAGCCGGGCATACACACCCCAACCTTTTTTCAGCCAATGGCCAACCAC
>JBBQSY010000005.1:0-67452 GCA_038213495.1 Bacteroidales bacterium | reverse complement strand
CAGCCCGGTAACATTTTCGGTTAGCCCTGCTCTGCCCTGCGCACTTTATTACTGGAACAACAGCCAGACTCCAACAACAAACAATTCTTTTCAAATTACACCTGATGGTCATTCCAATATTGTGGCCACAGTTAACATTGTATATGGAACCAGTAATACAAACTTGTCCAAAACTTTGCAGTACCAGCTTTTTGCACCGGGAGTAGTACCGCTTATAACCGGCAGCTCCAAGGTTTGTAATGGAGTTACCCAAACATATTCGGTCAGTAATTTAAGGCCGGGATACACAGTAAACTGGAATAGCAATACGCCTAATTTAACGCTGATGGCTCAAACAGCGACTACAGCTGATTTTAAATCGAATGGCAACGGGACAGGGTCTATTCATGCAGTTGTTGTCAGCGATTGTGGAACCCATACAGTAAATCCGGATTTTTCTGTTTGGGTTGGAGCACCAAGTTTCCAAGGCGGTCAGGTTCCTCCTGTTACTATATCCGGGCCAACACAGCTAACTCCCGGTTACTATGCGACTTATAGTTTGCCTTCAGCATAAGGCGCACTAAGTTATAACTGGACAATACCTTCCGGCTGCTATAAAACGTATTGCTGGCGGATTGTTTCCGGCCAGGGAACACCTTCAATAAATGTACAAGCAGGAGCAGTAGGCAATGGATCTATACAGTGTACAGCATACAACGGTTGCGGTACCGATTCGCGTTACATACCCGTTACTGTACTGAATCCAGGGGATCCATGCCCTCCTGCAACAATAATGCTCTCTCCAAACCCAAGCAAAGATGGGAATGTTGAAATAGATGTAATTACTCCTCCCTGTGATCCGGCCCTTACAATGAGTACGACGGCTACAGTAATAGTCGCCAATAGTATGGGAACAACATTATACTCTGGCAAGCATACGGGCAAAAAGATTAATATCAAAGGCATGAAATTGAAACCCGGTATGTACCATGTAGTTTATATCAGTAATAATACAAAATTGGACGAGACTATGATTGTTGAATAGAATAATCCCAGTTTAATGGATTTTACAGAGAACCCCGGAGTTTTTGCCTTCGGGGTTTCTTTTTAATATCAGTTCTGTTCCGGGAAATCACCAGAGCACGGAAATGGAACCCAGCCGGTGTCTATTGACGTAAGCCTTAGCATAAATCATTAATAAAAGCAGAATTATAGAGAAAGCAATTAAGGATCAATAGTGACGATATGCTTTGGCAGACGCGAATTAGCGGATGAGAATGTACTCTTTTGCAGAAAAATTCATTTTAAATCATATTCACATCAATATTGTTCTATATTTGAAAACCGGTATTACTATTTTAATTTAAATTTTCCAAACCATGGACTTTAACTTCACCGAAGAACAACTGATGATCCGCGATGCCGCCCGCGACTTTGCCCAGCGGGAATTGATTACTGATGTGATCGAACGCGATGCAGGCGCCATTTATCCCACCAAACATGTACAGCGAATGGCTGAACTCGGGTTCCTGGGTATGCTGGTCGATCCGAAATACGATGGCGGCGGCATGGACACCGTTTCGTATGTGCTGGCCATGGAAGAAATTTCGAAAGTCGATTCCTCATGCAGTGTAATTATGAGTGTGAATAACTCATTGGTATGTTATGGCATACAGGAATTCGGTAATGAAGAACAGAAACAAAAATTCCTGAAACCCCTGGCCCGGGGCGAAAAAATCGGCGCTTTCCTGCTTTCGGAACCCGATGCAGGATCGGATGCTACATCACAGAGAACTACGGCTGTAGATATGGGCGATTATTACCTTGTTAACGGCACCAAAAACTGGATCACCAACGGCAACACTGCCGGAACTTACCTGTTGATTGCTCAAACTCATCCCGAAAAAATGCATAAAGGCATCAACTGCCTGATAGTTGACCGAAATGCTGCTGGGATCAGCATCGGACCCCATGAAGATAAAATGGGTATGCGAAGCAGCGATACGCATTCGGTGATGTTTAACGATGTAAAGGTTCCCAAGGAAAACCGGATCGGTGAGGATGGATTCGGGTTCAAATTCGCGAGGATGACTCTCGAAGGAGGCCGTATCGGGATTGCAGCGCAGGCGCTCGGCATTGCCAGCGGAGCTTTCGAACGTGCCGTGCAGTATTCGAAGGAACGCAAAGCATTCGGGACTTATATTTCCAACCACCAGTCAATTGCTTTCAAACTGGCGGATATGGCGGTAAAAATAGAAAATGCCCGCAATCTCTGTCTGAAAGCTGCCTGGCTGAAAGACCAGGGTCAGTCATACGGATTTGCAAGCTCAATGGCTAAATATTATGCTGCCGAAATTGCCATGGAAGTTACCACCCAGGCAGTACAGATTCACGGCGGATATGGATATGTAAAAGAATACCATGTGGAGCGCCTGATGCGCGAAGCCAAACTGACACAGATTTACGAAGGCACTTCGGAGATTCAGCAGATGATTATTTCGAGGGAAATCCTGAAGTAGGGGTTAGGATTTAGGGATCGGTGGTTAGGGCCGGGTTTGATGAGTTTGAAGAGTTCAAATGCCTGCGGCGTTGAAGAGTTTCAGTGTTTCAGAGTTTCAAAGGATGATAATTCCAAATCATCGTTCATTTTTACTGATAATATTTGTGACAATTCGTGATACATTTGTGGATAGCCTTCAAATTTAAAAACCATGCCCAACGAAGAAAAAATCCTGACTCTGCATCCAGAGAAAGGCAAAACAGGGAAAAATATTCTGAAACGAAAATACGATTTAACCCACGACTGCCTGCTTGGCATTTTCCATGATCATCCGGAAATCAGCCATAAAGACCTGACACGACTGTCCAATGAAAAACTCAGTGGGAAACTGGAAGGAAACGCATCCTGGTATATGGAAACCGTACTGCTCGACCTGATGGCTCGTGGTGTTATCGAAAAAATCGCTGAAAAGCCTGTCAGGTTAAGAATCAAAAATTGAGAATATAAAGACCTGAATGAATCTTCACGCCTTTTCATTTAACCACGGAGGCAAGGAAGGCAATCAGAAACATTGACAAACTGACAATGTAAATCAAAAAGTTCAAATTTACTCCGTGAAAATCTGTGTAATCAGTGCCTCTGTGGTTTAAAGTTATCAACGCTAAATCACTACGTTCACAATCTTCCTGGGAACAATAATTACTTTCTTTGGAGGCTGTCCACCCAGCCATTTCTGTGCTTCTGGCGAAGCAAGAACAGCCTTTTCAATTTCCGAAGCCACCATATCCATTGGTAACTCGAGCATAAACCGGGTTTTTCCGTTAAATGATACCGGGTACGAAAAAGTGCTGTCAACAGTGTACGAAGGATTGTATTCCGGGAAAGTTGCATTGCAGACATTTCCTTTGTTTCCGAGCAATTGCCAGAGTTCTTCTGCCAGGTGAGGTGCATAAGGCGAAACCAGAATTACCAGGTCGTTTAGGATGGCCCGTTTGTTGCATTTCACTTCGGTAAGCTCGTTTACACAAATCATAAAACTGCTTACAGCCGTATTGAATGAAATCCTTTCGGTATCATCCTGGATTTTTTTAATCGTCTTGTGCAAAATCTTTAATTCAGCAGCATCAGGAGCATCATCCGAAACGATAAAATTAATTTCTGCATCGTGGAATAAGCGCCAGAATTTACGGATAAAACGAAAAACGCCTTCAATACCGCTGGTATCCCAGGGTTTAGCCTGCTCCAGCGGACCAAGGAACATCTCGTACAACCGAAGCGTGTCGGCGCCGTACCGTTCAATCAGGATATCGGGATTAACCACATTATGCATCGATTTCGACATTTTCTCCACTTCCCATCCGCAATGGTATTTCCCGTCTTCGAGGATAAATTCGGCATCTGCAAAATCAGGGCGCCACTCGCGGAATTTAGCTGTATCCAGAATATCATTTTCAACAATATTCACATCCACATGTAACTGCTGTACATCATATTGCTGGCGAAGGTTATAAGACACAAATTTGTTCGTCCCTTTCACCCTGTAAACAAAACTCGAGCGGCCCTGTATCATTCCCTGGTTAACCAGTTTTTTAAATGGTTCCTCCACCACCGAGTAACCCAGGTCGAAAAGGAATTTATTCCAGAAACGCGAATAAAGCAAGTGACCGGTTGCATGTTCGGCTCCGCCAATATACAGATCGACGCTTTGCCAGTAGTTTGCAGTTTCTTTTGAGAAATATTCCTTATCGTTACGCGGATCCATATAGCGCAGGTAATAACCGCTCGATCCGGCGAAACCAGGCATCGTATTTGTTTCCAGCGGATACCCTTCGGCTGTAACCCAGTTTTTGGCACGGGCAAGCGGTGGTTCACCGTATTCGGTTGGCAGGTAAGCATCCACATCGGGCAACAGGAGAGGTAACTGGTTTTCGGGAAGGGTATAAGGCATTCCATTTTTGTAAAAAACCGGAAACGGTTCACCCCAATATCGTTGGCGACTGAAAATGGCATCGCGCAGACGGAAGTTTATTTTCCCCGTACCGATCCCGCGTTTTTCAGTTTCACGGATTACGGCGCTGATAGCTTCTTTTACATGCAATCCATCGATAAACCCCGAATTGATCATAATACCATCCTTCGAATCATATGATTCTTCCCAGGTGGCAGGATCGGTTGCCTCGTGACCTGGTTTGTTAACAACCTGTACAATCGGAAGTTTATAATGACGTGCGAAAGCAAAATCGCGGCTATCGTGCGCCGGAACAGCCATTATGGCGCCGGTTCCGTAGCCCATAAGCACGTAATCAGCAATCCAGATGGGGATAGGCTGGCCAGTAAATGGATTTAGGGCATAAGCGCCGGTAAATTCTCCGCTTACTTTCTTCACTTCCGTCATCCGTTCGCGCTCGGTCCGGTTTTTTGCCCAACCCAGGTAAGCTTCAATTTTATCGCGATATTCTGGTGTTGTTATTTTTGAAACCATTTCGTGCTCAGGAGCAAGCACCATAAAGGTGGCACCGAAAATGGTATCGGGACGGGTGGTGAAGACTTCTATTTCGGGAGAGATATTTTCCCCTCCCACGGAGGGGGACAGGGGGTGGTTATTTGCTTTGTTTTCAACCTTGGTAGTTATCACCCCACCTAAATCTTTCCTGGCAGCTAGGACCCCACCTAAATCCTCCCGGGTTGGAGGGACTTCAGGCAAATCTTCAAAGTAATCCTCGATTTCGGCAGGAATAAAAACCCCACCTAAATCCTCCCCGGAGGGGAGGACTTTCCTTTCGAGAAATTCTGCAATTTGCCGGGCAACTTTTCCAGGATTAGCAAGTATTTCTTCATTTTTGAATCTTAGAATTTCATATCCAAGGAGTTCCAGATACTCAGATCTCTGTGCATCCGCTTCCTTTTGAAAATCATGGATAGGTCCATCAACTTCAATAATTGTCTTTTTGGGAAGACAAACAAAATCAACGATATAGTTATCAATTACTTGCTGCCTTCTAATTCTATATCCTATCTCACTATCTCTGAGGTTTTGCCATAAAATATCTTCAGATTCAGTAGGCGCTTTTCTCATCTCCTTTGATCTGTCTCTGAACAAATTGAAAGTTTGAGGATCAGTCGTCATGTAGGCTCTATGGGATGAAGCACTATCCTGATTTTCAGACGAAATATTTGTCGGATAGGTTCCCCCTCCCATGGAGGGGGACAGGGGGTGGTCATTTGCTTCTTTTTCAACCTCGTCTGGTTTCACCCCACCTAAATCATCCACGGAGGGGGACAGGGGGTGGTCAATAACTCCAAACCTCATGCTTCCTCCTTCACTCCGACCAATCCAGTTCCGCTGAATTTCCTTGATGGATTCAGTCCAGTCGATGGTATTGAGTCCTGCGAGCAAGCGGTCGGCATAGGCCGTGATACGCAACAGCCACTGTTTCATTTTTTTACGTTCAACCGGGTGGCCACCGCGCACGCTGTGACCTTCGGCAACCTCATCATTAGCCAATACGGTTCCCAGGGCAGGGCACCAGTTTACAGACGTTTCGGCAAGGTATGCAAGTCGGTAGCTCATCAGGGTTTCCTGCTGTTGCTTTTCACTCATCTGCTTCCAATCGGCAGATGTGAATACATGTATTTCACTAGAGGCAGCCTTTATGGATGCATTCCCGTTTGCTTCAAAAACTGAGATTAATTCTGCTATAGCCTCAGCTTTTTCCGTATTTTTATTGTACCACGAATTAAAAAGCTGAATAAAAGTCCATTGCGTCCATTTATAGTAATCAGGATCGCAGGTTCGGACTTCGCGGTCCCAATCGAAAGAAAAACCGATTTTATCCAGTTGTTCACGATACCGTGCCAGGTTTTTTTCGGTGGTTATAGCCGGATGGGTGCCGGTTTGTATCGCATACTGTTCGGCGGGCAGCCCGTAAGCATCATAGCCCATGGGGTGAAGCACATTAAAGCCTTTCAGCCGTTTGTAACGCGAAAAAATATCGGAAGCGATATAACCAAGCGGATGTCCGACATGCAAACCCGCGCCTGACGGATAAGGAAACATGTCAAGAACATAATATTTAGGTTTTCCAACAACTATCTCCGTTTTAAAAACCTTTTCCGCAGCCCATTGTTTCTGCCATTTTTTCTCTACTTCACCAAAATTGTATTCCATGCTTTATGTAAATTGTTTCATATTAAATAGTTAAGCCTCATCCGGGATTGGCTTAAACGTGTGCAAAGGTAGTAATTTAATGCATTTCCGGAGAGCGGCTTCATAAATGTGGAATTGTGCACCTGGTTTACCGGTTTTATCCCGAACTTTCACGGAAGTCCCTGCAAATTTGTGCTCTGTTTGTGAAAATTCGTGGATAAAAATAATTTCCTCCGTCTCAAAATCGTGCCTCCAAATTGTTAATTAATGCAAACGCCATAAATGAAATGACCGCGGCTGAAAAAAAATTCTTAATTTCGCTTTCTCTTATCGAGTAAATCAATGGCAGAGAAACAGGTCGGAAGCGGAAGACTCAGGGCATCATATGTAACCAGTATTATCAGCATTATGCTGGTATTATTCATGCTTGGGCTTTTGGGAATGATTATCCTGCACGGGAAAAGGCTATCCGATTATGTCCGCGAAAACATCAGCATTTCATTGATTCTCAAAGACAATGCAGCGGATGACCTGGTACAAAACTACATAAAGCGCCTGCAAAAGACCAGCTATGTAAAACAAGCTGAATTTATATCCCGCGAGCAGGCTGCCAAAGAACTTTCGAATGAGCTGGGAGAGGATTTCGTGCAATTTCTCGGGTATAATCCCTTGCCTGCTTCCATTGATTTACAACTCAGGGCTAGTTATGCCAACAACGACAGCATTGCACTGATCGAAAAGCAAGTCATGAACTCCAACCTTGTAAAGGAAGTCCTGTATCAGAAATCTCTTATCGACCAGGTTAATGCCAATATTAGTAAAATATCGCTGGTAATACTGGGATTTAGCTTGATTTTACTGATAATTTCGATCATTCTTATCAACAACACAATAAAGCTGTCAATCTATGCCCGGCGATTCCTGATCAGGAGTATGCAACTTGTAGGTGCTACCGAAAATTTTATCCGCCTGCCTTTCATTACCCGGAGTATTGTTCATGGAGTACTCGCTGCTGTTATTGCTAACATGCTGCTTATGGGCACATTGTACCTCGCCAGGCAACGCATTCCTGAAATCATTGCACTTCAGGATGTGAAACTATTCGCTGTTTTTTTTCTCGCAGTGCTTTTACTTGGTGTAATATTGTCGGTCTTGTCAACATGGTTTGCAGTAAATAAATTCCTGCGGATGAAAATTGATAGCCTTTATTCAAATTAGAGTAGCACGAAAACATATCCGGAATTTCACCGGCCAAATAAACATCTTCCATAAAACATTTTAAAATCATACTTCGAAAATGGCAACAACTGCAAAAAACAAGGCCCAGGAAGCTGTAAAAAAAGTTGAAGACAATAGCCGACCGGTATTTGCATTCGGAAAAATAAACTATATCCTTATGTTTGTCGGGGTAGCCCTAATTATCTTAGGATTTATCCTGATGACGGGTGGAGGTTCCACCGATCCTAACGTATTTAATGATGAAATATTTAGTTTCAGAAGGATCACTTTAGCCCCGATTATGATCCTGGTTGGTTTTGGCGTCGGGATAGTAGCCATTATGAAAAAGCCGAAAGACTAGGATGACGTACCTCGATGCTGTTATTATTGCCATTGTTGAAGGAATCACGGAATTTCTTCCCATTTCATCCACTGGTCATATGATTATAACCGAGCGTTTGCTTGGTATCGAAATCAATGAGTTTGCCAAAGCATTTACGGTAAATATTCAGTTTGGAGCCATTCTGTCGGTCATCGTTTTGTACTGGAAACGCTTCCTGCAATCATTTACATTTTATTATAAACTCTTTGTGGCATTTATCCCGGCAGCCATTTTAGGGCTTCTTTTCAGCAAACAAATCGACGAGATGCTCGAAAGTGTATTTGTAGTTGCGCTGATGCTTTTGCTGGGAGGTATCTTGTTTTTATTTGTTGATAAATGGTTTATCAATACCGATGAGAAAAGAGAAGCATCTTATAAAAATGCTTTTATAATAGGGCTTTATCAGTGCATAGCCATGATACCCGGAGTTTCCCGTTCGGCAGCAACTATAATCGGCGGAATGCAACAAAAACTCACACGCACCAAAGCTGCTGAATTTTCATTCTTTCTTGCTGTACCAACCATGGCAGCAGCCTCAGCCTATAAATTACTTAAAGATTACAAGCATTTCAATGCCGACAATATCGGCGTTTTACTGGTCGGAAACCTGGTTGCTTTCGTGGTTGCTATGCTGGCCATAAAGTTCTTCATTACCTACCTGCAGAAACACGGATTTAAGGTGTTTGGTTATTACCGGATTATTGTAGGCGCTGTGCTGCTGATTCTTCTGGCTCTTGGTGTCGACCTTAAAGTAGTCTAACCTACTTTTTAAAACCACGGAGATACGGATTTCACAGAGAAACACAGAGGGTTTTTTTGAACTGAAATTATTTCAACCTGCTTCCAATTCAAAGTATTCTTACATGCTAAGAAATCCGAATATGAAAACTCATTTAATTAACTCCGTGAACCTCTGTTCCCTCTGTGCCTCTGTGGTAGAAAATTACTGTTCAGCATTCAATAATTTATATTAATCCTCATCCATGCTCAATATCACCGAAGGCGAAATTCTTCTTGTAAACAAACCCTACCGCTGGACTTCTTTCGATGTAATCGGCTCACTTCGTGGATTAATGAAACATTTGCTGGGAGGGAAAAAGATAAAAGTCGGGCATGCCGGCACACTCGATCCGCTGGCAACCGGACTATTAATAGTTTGTACGGGTAAAGCAACCAAACGTATTGAGGAATTTAAAGATTACGACAAGGAATATACCGGAACTTTTGTACTTGGAGCCACTACGCCCTCGTACGATATGGAAAAAGAAATAAATGAGACTTTTCCTTCGGATCACATTACCCCTGAAATGATACAGGAAGCAGCCCGCAGCCTGAGCGGCGATTTAATGCAAATCCCACCTATGTTTTCAGCTATTAAAGTGGATGGCAAACGCGCTTACGAATCGGCACGTAAGGATAAGGACCTCGGTCTGGCAGCACGGCCGGTAAGCGTTCCGGTTTTTGAAATTACCCGGATTGAGATGCCTGAAGTCGATTTTCGTATCGTGTGTTCAAAAGGAACTTATATCCGTGCCTTAGCCCGCGATTTTGGGCAGGCATTGCAAAGCGGTGCCTATATGAGCACGCTGTGCAGAACTCGTGTCGGGCCACATAAGTTGGAAGATGCTTTCGAGGTGGAACAACTGAAAGGGATATTGAGGCAACAGTATATAAGTCCGCCACCGGAACATTAAGCTCTGGTACTTCCTTTAATACGAATGCTTCTCTCTAATTGTTATCGTCAACAAACAGTACCATCACGGCAGCTATTACCATAGAGATTCCTCCGAGTACCAATGAATAAATTGCTTCGCCGCCAAAAAGGGTTTTAACAAAGAATCCCAGAATACTGGCAGCCAGAAGTTGCGGTATTACAATGAAAAAATTAAAAATTCCCATGTAAGTACCCATCTTGTTCTGGGGAAGCGATCCGGTTAAAATGGCATAAGGCATTGCGAGTATGCTTGCCCAAGCAATGCCTACACCCACCATTG
Organism: Bacteroidales bacterium; assembly: GCA_038213495.1. GTDB lineage: Bacteria > Bacteroidota > Bacteroidia > Bacteroidales > UBA4417 > UBA4417. The sequence goes on along the minus strand of JBBQSY010000005.1, from coordinate 57,232 downwards.
ATAATATCAGCATATTGGGGTCTTTAACCAGGTATATGGATGCTAACCCAATTCCGCCAACTGTAAGCGCAATTGCGTGTGTAATTTTACGGCTTGTGAATTTAGCCAAAACCGGTAGTAAAAATGCTACAAGTGCAGCCACCAGACTGTAAATGCCAAAAGTAACTCCAACCCAGTTTGCACCTTTATTAAATAATTCGGAACTGGTATCGGAAGTACCATAAACATGGCTGGTAACAGCGGATGTAGTATAAATCCACATGGCAAACAAGGCGAACCAGGTGAAAAATTGCACAATAGCAAGTTGTCCCATAGTTTTGGGTATCCGGTTCAGATCGTTGTTTACAATAACAAACCCGTTTTCAGTTTTTTTCTTCTTCACCATCTGTCCGGTAAGAAGTTGCATCAGTCCAAATCCCAAAAGTCCTGCTCCGATTATATAAAGCTCGGCAGCCAGGTTAAAATACCAGATGATGAAACATATAACAACTCCGATCGGCATCCATATAAACCCCCGGCGCAGAAAAGTTGTATAAGGTAGAAGTACTTCATCGGAACGGTTCTCGGAATCACTAAAACGCTCAGGATGTTCCTCCCGTTCAAATTCATTAAGCTGTTCGGGTGAATATTCCTTAGTGCTTAGCACGGTCCATAATACTGAAAGAAAAAATATAATGCCACCAATATAAAAGGAATATTTCACTGAGTCGGGTATTAATCCGGGCTCAGCTACATTCTTAATTCCCATCCAGTTAGTAAGCATATATGGAAGAGCCGAAGCAATTACCGCTCCTCCACCGATGAAGAAACTTTGCATGGCGAAACCACTGGTACGCTGATCGCCAGGTAACATATCGCCAACAAAGGCACGAAAAGGCTCCATCGAAATATTTATACTTGCATCCATCATCCATAACATTCCGGCAGCAATCCATAATGCCGGTGAGTTTGGCATAATAAATAATGCCATCGAAGCCAGAATGGCCCCTGCCAGGAAATAAGGCCTCCTTCTGCCAAAGCGGTTCCAGGTGTTATCGCTCATATGTCCGATAATTGGCTGAACAATTAGCCCGGTGAGGGGAGCAGCCACCCATAATATTGGAATATCTTCAATATTGGCTCCAAGTGTTTCAAAAATACGGCTGACATTGGCATTTTGCAATGCAAAGCCGAATTGAATACCCAAAAATCCGAAACTCATATTCCAGATCTGCCAGAAAGTTAAGCGTGGTCGCTTGCCCATATTTTTATTTTTTAATCAGTTGCGATATTACAAAATATATTATTTCAGTTGGTTGATTTACCGGAAATCTATATAATTAATTTACTTCGGTATTTTTATGGTGCTGTCAATCCATACAATAACACCTTTTTGGTTTGATCAACCTGACCAGCTTTTTGATGTTACCAATGAATAAAATGAATTTATGCAGTAGCTTTGCATATAAATAGTACAACAACCAGACTACTATGAAAAGACTTATAATACTGCTGATTTTAAGTTCGGGTTTTTTAAACCCTGTTTTGCCTCAGAACTCACAAAACGCATTAAAAGAACCTCCTTCCTGGGCAAAAAACGTGATCTGGTACCAGGTGTTTGTCGAGCGCTTTAACAACGGTGACAAATCCAACGATCCCGGTCCGGTAAACATGGATGTACCTTTTATGAAAATCAAAACTCCGGCCGGTTGGGAAATCACACCCTGGAGCCACGACTGGTACAATATGGAAGAATGGGCTGTTAAATCCGGCAAGTCTTTTAATGATGCTGTTCAATTCCGCCGTTATGGAGGCGATTTGCAGGGTGTTTTGAACAAACTTGATTATCTGCAGGAACTGGGAGTTACAGCATTGTTTTTGAATCCGATTAACGACGCTCCATCATTACATAAATACGATGCCCGGAATTATCACCATATAGATGTAAACTTCGGTCCTGACCCGGTTGGAGACAATAAAATAATTGCATCTGAAAAGCCGGATGACCCTTCCACCTGGAAATGGACTTCGGCCGATAAAATGTTTTTGAAACTGGTCGATGAGGCACATAAGCGTGGTATGAAGATTATTATGGATTATTCCTGGAACCACACGGGCACCTCGTTCTGGGCTTTTGAAGATTTGGTGAAAAACCAGGAAAAATCAATTTATAAGGATTGGTATAACGTTACCTCATTTGACAACCCTGCAACAACCAGAAATGAATTTGTTTACGAAGGCTGGTTAAACAACAATTACCTGCCTGAAATTAAAAAAGTAGATCTTACAACCGAACGCCGGATAGGCCATGCTTACGAAGGCAATATAAATGAAGGCGCTAAGCAGCATGTTTTCGCTGTTTCCAAACGCTGGCTGGCTCCCGATGGAGATACAAGCAAAGGCATCGACGGCTTCAGGCTCGATGTTGCCGATCATATCGGGCTGGGTTTCTGGCGCGACTACCACAAATTTGTCCGCTCAGTTCAACCCGAAGCCTACCTGGTTGGCGAAATCTGGTGGGAACAATGGCCCGACCAGTTAATGGACCCGGTGCCTTTCACAAGCGGCGATGTTTTTGATGCCGTTATGTTTTACCAGGCCTACCGTCCTGCGCGGTATTTTTTCGCAAAGACGAATTCAGAAATCAATGCGGCTCAATTGAAAGACAGCCTCGAATTTCAATGGAATCGACTGTTACCCGCCAACAGGTATGCTATGATGAACACTTCTTCAACACACGATGCACCCCGGTTATTGACCGATTTCTATAATCCGGGCAAATATAAATACCAGGCATCACCCAGTGACAATCCGGCCTACCTTACTGGTAAGCCCGATGCAGAAACTTACCAGCGCCTTAGGCTCTACCTTGTCCATCTTTTTACCAGCATCGGGGCGCCGCAAATATGGAATGGCGAGGAAATGGGAATGTGGGGTGCCGACGATCCGAATTGCAGGAAACCACTGATGTGGAAAGAACTGGCGTTTGATCCCGAAACACGCAGTAACATTCAGCCGGGAGCTAAAACCTATGATAAAGTTGAATTTAACCTGGCACAATTCGATTTTTACAAAAAGCTGATCAGCATCAGAAAGCACAATCCGGTTCTGTCGACAGGCGATATAAAATTCCTGACTACCGATGGTAAAAAACTGGCTTACAAACGTTTTGATTCAAAAGATGAAATAATTGTTCTGTTCAATCTTAATCCTGCAAAACAGAAATTTTCGCTTCCGCAGAAATCAACCTGGATTGACCTTCTGACAAATAAAAAAATAAAAGGAAAATCACTAACCGTAAAACCATTATCAGCAGCAGTTCTGAAAAGTGTAAAATAAGCCGGAAAGCTAGCAACTGCTTCAAAAGGAATAAACCCGCGGAAAACCCAAAGTCACCTGCTGATGCCACTGAATTTCCGTTTTTACTCTTTATGATTAATGTTGATCCTTCTAAATGTGGAGCTACTGAAATAAAATATGTTAATTTTGCCAGGCTCATTAACCTCTGTCCTATGAAAAAACTTTCCCTGCTTTTATTCCTGATAGTAATTGCCGTTACAACCGGTTTTAGCCAGGTTATTACCGTTACACCTTCCCTGCCAACGGATGAGAACAGCGCCGAGGTTATTTTTGATGCTTCCCAGGGAAGTGGTGGCCTGGCGGGTTATACCGGCGATATTTATGCTCATGCCGGTGTAGTTACCAGTCTGAGCACCGGGGGCTGGACCCATGTTAAATCCGACTGGGGAGTTAATATTTCTGCATGCAAATTAACTTCTTTGGGCAATAATAAATGGAAGCTGGTCATAAGTCCTTCGATTCGTGAATATTACAATGTCCCCTCCAACGAAGTTATTCTGAAACTGGCCTTTGTTTTCCGCAGTGATGTTCAGGTAGACGGCAAATGGCTCGAAGGCAAAACAGCTGACGGTGGTGATATTTTTTATGATGTGTTTCCTTCATCTCTTAGTGTAAGCATAACCAGTCCTTCGTCAAAATTTCTTTTCGTTAACCTGAATGAAACGATTGATGTTACAGCATCGTCATTGTTTGCAGACTCTACATTGTTATATATCGGTGCGCAAAAAGTTGCAGGCACCAACACCAGCCAACTCTCCTATACAATTACTGCATCAGCATACGGACAATTTCTGGTTAAAGCGATAGCCAAAACCCCGGTTGCTTTAGTTGCCGACTCTTTTTACTATTATGTACGGCCGGCGATAACAGTAGCCGAACTGCCTGCCGGTATGAAAGACGGGATTAATTACCTGAGCGAAACGTCAGTGCTGCTTTCACTTTATGCACCACTCAAATACTTTGCGTATGTGACCGGCGATTTCAACAACTGGCTGCCCGGGGAATCCTCATACATGAAACAAACTCCCGATGGTAAAAGGTATTGGCTTCAGATTGACGGACTGGTTCCGGGCAAAGAATATATTTACCAGTACATGGTTGATGGAAATATTTACATAGGCGATCCTTATGCCGAAAAAGTCAGCGATCCATGGAACGACAAATACATTGATAACACTACCTATCCCGGGATGATTCCTTACCCGACTGGCAAAGTAAATGGCATTGCCACTGTTTTGCAGACTGCACAACAACCCTATACATGGACTTCAACATCGTTCAACCCACCTGCTGTAACCGATATGGTTGTTTATGAACTGTTGATCCGCGATTTCTCGGATAAGCATACATTTCAATCCATTATTGATACGCTGGGCTATCTGAAAACCCTTGGTATAAATACCATTGAGCTGATGCCTGTAAACGAATTCGAAGGCAACCTGAGTTGGGGTTATAATCCTAATTACTATTTTGCTGTTGACAAATATTATGGCCCTGCTAAAGATCTTAAGCGTCTGGTCGACATCTGCCATCAAAACGGGATTGCCGTTGTACTGGACGTTGTGTACAACCATGCTTTCGGAACATCACCCTACGTTTTGCTCTATTGGGATGCAGCCAACAACAGGCCGACGGCCGAAAGTCCTTTTTACAACCCGGTTGCCAAACACGATTACAATGTTGGTTTCGATATGAATCACCAGAGTCCTGATTCGAAAAATTACATAAGTCGTGTGCTGAAATTCTGGCTCAATGAATACCATGTGGATGGATACCGCTTCGACCTTTCGAAAGGCTTTACTCAAAATAACACACTGGGAGACGTTGGCAAATGGGGGCAGTATGATGCCACCCGCATCGCAATTCTTTCAGCTTATAATGATACAATAGCAAAAGCAAATCCAAAAGCGGTATTGATCCTTGAGCATTTTGCCGATAATTCGGAAGAAAAAGTTCTGGCTTCGAAAGGCATGCTGCTTTGGGGTAATTTGAATTATAGTTATGGTGAAGCAGCAAAAGGAATTACAACAAGTGCCGGCGACTTGTCGTGGGGTGCTTATACAAACAGGGCTTATACCAAGCCCAACCTTGTAACCTATATGGAAAGCCATGATGAAGAACGCGAAATGTTCAGAAGCATCTCCGAAGGACTTGGAGCCGGCAGCTATTCCATTAAGGATACAGCCACCGCCCTGCAGCGTGCGTCATTAAACGCTGCATTTTTCTTTACCATCCCTGGCCCTAAAATGATCTGGCAGTTCGGTGAGCGTGGTTATGATTATTCCATTAATTACCCTAGCGGAAACTCAACTTCCCGGCTTTCCAATAAACCTCCGCGTTGGGATTATATGAATAAAACAGCCCGTGTAAAACTGTATAAAGATTATGCCAAACTCATTTATCTGAAAAAGAATAACCCGCTGTTTCAGACAACTGATTTCCAAATGGACGTTTCGGGTGCAATCAAAAAAATAAAACTCAGCCTGGGGAGCAAATCCGGCCTTGTTGTCGGAAACTTTGATGTTATCAGCAAAAATGTCATTCCCGGCTTTTCACGTACCGGCACCTGGTATGAGTATATGTCGGGCGATTCGCTGGTTGTTACCGATTTAAATGCCAACCTCATATTAAAAGCCGGAGAATACCGCATCTTTTTTTCCGAAAAATATATTCCTTATGGAATTCAGTCCGAAGAAAACGAACCTTTTTCGGTTACAGTATTTCCGAATCCGGTACACGACGTATGTGCCGTTTCAATAAAGTTCGAGGGATCCGATTTCTGCGAAGTAATTGATTATAATTTGCTTGGCGGTAAAACGGAAACTGTATTTTCGGGAAAAATCGTTTCGCAGCTTAACCTGCCGTGGACTCCCCGGGGCAAAGGTGTTCATATTCTGAAAGTCAGGATCGGCAAGCAGGTGGTAATCAGAAAGGTGGTTGTTCAATAGGGGATATTGTTTGAAGGAACAAATGAACATTCGAACAATAGAACAATAGAACAATTGGAGTATACAAGCCTTACCTGCAACTATACTGCATGAAACTTTGTAATACTGAAACTCTGAAACACTTCAAACCATTTTCACGCCGATTGCCTGATTTTCAACGTCGGTTTAAACACTTTTGTCTGAAAGTTAATATCAGCAGCAGGGTTATTTAAACGTTGAAGCAACAGTTTTACGCTTTCGCGGCCCATTTCGTATCCCTTTTGCACTACGGTGGTAAGTTTAGGGTTAATAATAGAAGCGTTTGGCCCGTCGCCATAGCCGATAACCGAAATATCCTCAGGAATCCTGAAACCATTGGATTGTAAAACCTGAATTGCTTCAATCGCAGTGCTGTCGTTTACGGCGAAAACCCCGTCAATGTCAGGGCCCAGATTAATGATATGCTGCCGTAATGTTTGCACTTCCTCGCGGGTATCACATTTTAATATCCTGTCTTCGCGTACTTCTATACCTGCATTTCGCAATGCATCACAATACCCGTTTCTTCGTTCCCGGCCAATCAGCAGGTTTTGAGGTGCCGCAAGGTGAATGATATTTCTACACCCCTTATTAATAAGATATTCGGTTGCAATACGCCCGCCTTCGTAGTCATCAGTAATAACCTTATCGGCCTGCAACTGCTCGCAAACCCGGTCGAAAAAAACAATCGGTACACCGCTGTTCAGCGCTTCGCTGAAATGCTCATAGGTTTGTGTCGTTTTGCTTAGTGAAACCAATATGCCATCCACCCTGTGATCAATAAGGGTTTGCAGGTTTATCATTTCACGGTACTGGTTCTCGTTCGACTGGCAGATAATAAGGTTGTACCCTTCTTTGTGCGCAAGCTCTTCGATGCCACTGATAACAGACGAGAAAAAGTGATGCACGATAGCAGGAATGATTAATCCGATTGAATAACTCCGCTGCCTGCGCAAACTCAGTGCCAGAACATTAGGCCTGTAATTGAACTTCTCCGCATAATTCCGGATAAGGTCTTTGGTTTCCTGACTGATATCAGGATGGTCCTTTAAAGCACGGGAAACTGTAGAGATGGATACATTCAGGCTGCGTGCAATGTCCTTTATAGTTAACTGTGTTGATTTCATAAATGGAATATTTCCGGTAAAATTTGCAGATAAAGATAGAAATTTAATCCAAGCTTCATGATTTATTAATGATTCTCACGCTGTTTTATCTGGTAACACGTAAACTAATAGTCCGAAGACCGGAGTCCGGAGTGAGAAATTTAGCGAGTGGATTATAAACTTTTCAAAAACCTGGTTTATTAAAAATATCTATGAAAACATAATTATAAAGTAGACCTAAAGGTCGGAGCTAAATACATGTGTTCTTTTCAAAAAATTCCTTCATCGTGCTTCATCCCAATCACTTTATTTTGTTAAAATAAAAAACAGGGTTATATAGATTTGAGAATTTGGCTTAGTGTGAATTTAACAATAACATGCATTGATAATCAGTATTTTACCAAATTCGTTGTTTTATACCTTTTATAACAAAAAAAGAGGATTTTTATTTTTCTGGCGCAATCGTTTGCGAAAACGTTTTCAGAGAAATAATTACAGAAATACCTAAAAAAGAGCTTAATAAGTGTTGTATCCTATTATACTTTATTTAGCTTTGCGCTGTTGTTCCGGAAAAAAGTTCAAGAAATTGATTACAGGAAATCATCTTTTACAATCACAATGCAATTATTTTAAACAGTTTGCTATATCACCAGTCAGAATGAAGTATTTTTATACCTGCAAATAGCAAACACTCAAAATCAATATCAACGAAAACATCAAACCAACCAATAATTAACCAATTGTTCAATAACATGAAAGTCAGATCTATGAAGAAAAATTTAATCTCTTTCAGGATCCTGTTACTGTTTGTTGCCTGGGCATTTGCCTTCCAGGCATTTGCACAGGAGATCCAGGTATCAGGAAAAGTCTCAGATGCAACGGATGGCAACTCGCTTCCAGGAGCTCCAGTAGTAGTAAAAGGCACCACAACCGGTGTACTTACTGATCTGGATGGAAAGTATTCACTTAAAGTCAGCCCGGGCAGCATCCTGGTTTTTTCTTTTATCGGGTACGATTCCCAAGAGGTAACCATTACCAAACAAAAAGAAGTGAATATTTCACTTAAACAATCTTCCACCACACTCGAACAAGTAGTTGTAATCGGGTACGGTACGGTTAAGAAAACCGACGCAACCGGTTCCATCAGCGTTACCAGCAGCAAAGATTTCAACAGAGGTGCTATCACATCCCCGCAGGATTTGCTCGTAGGTAAGAGCGCCGGTGTTGTTATTACAACTTCAGGCGGTGCTCCGGGTGCAGGTGCAACTATCCGCGTACGCGGAGGTTCTTCTTTGAATGCGTCCAACGACCCGCTGATCATTGTCGATGGAGTTCCACTCGACAACAATGGTCTTAGTGGCAGTTCCAACTTCCTTAATTTTGTTAATCCTAACGACATCGAGAGCTTTACCGTACTTAAAGATGCTTCCGCAACTGCAATTTATGGTTCCAGGGCATCCAACGGCGTTATCCTTATTACCACCAAAAAAGGTTCGGTAGGTACTCCTTTGCGGATTACCTACGATGGAAATACCTCTATTGCCGCCGCTGTTAAATACCTTGATGTTTACTCCGGTGACGAAATGAGGCAAATCGCTTTCGATAATAAAGATTTATTTGGTGTTGAAAGCTTTAAAAAGTTTGGAAGTGCCAATACAAACTGGCAGAAAGAAATTTACCGCACCGCTATTTCACAGGATCATAACCTGAGTGCTGCCGGCGCCGTTAAACAAGTGCCATACCGTGTTTCTATCGGCTATACAGATAAGAATGGTATACTGAAAAATACGGATATGCAGCGTACTACTGCTTCATTAAGCCTTGATCCAACCCTATTTAATAAGGATCTGAAAATCAGCATCAATGTAAAAGGCGTGAGTACAAACCAAAACTATGGAGAAACCGGCGCTATAGGTTCTTCTATCTATATGGACCCTTCGCAGGAAGTCCGAGACGGGAACCTGCTTTCTAACGGTTATTATCAATGGGCTAATTACGGAGCCTCACTTGGTACACCAAATCCGGTTGAGCAGCTAATGGATGCAGATAACAGATCAAAAGTTCAGAGAGTGATCGGAAATGTGCAGCTCAATTATAAATTTCCTTTTATTCCTAATCTCCAAGCCAACCTGAATTTGGCTACTGATTATGCAAAAAGCAATGGCCATAACAACCGGCCTTATACTTCACCTGGAGTTATTACCGGTTCGTACAAGGGCAGATTAAGTGATTACAGCGGCAAGAATTCTAATAACCTTCTCGACTTTTACCTGAACTATACCAAAGACCTGGGATCGATCAGGAGCAAGATTGATGCAACTGCCGGTTATTCGTGGCAGCACTTCAAACGCGAAGGAAATTCAACAACTACCGGTTATCATGCCTTTGGCCAGGTAGCACAGCTTGACAAGGCACCATTTATAACTGAAAATTACCTGGTATCATTTTTCGGCCGTTTGAATTATACGCTTATGGATCGTTACCTGCTTACCTTTACCATTCGTGATGACGGATCATCCCGTTTTTCAAAAGACAACCGCTGGGGATTATTCCCGTCGGCAGCTTTTGCATGGAAAATTAAGGAAGAAGGATTCTTAAAAGATGTTAGCGCCATTTCTGACCTGAAACTGCGTATTGGCTGGGGAGTAACCGGACAACAGGATGTTGGTAATGATTATCCTGCCCAGGCTTTGTATGAGCAATCAGCAATTGGTTCCTATTACCAGATTGGCGGGGTATACATTCCTACTTTGCGTCCGAAAGCTTATGACCCGAATATTAAATGGGAGGAAACTACCACCCAGAATATCGGTTTGGATTTTGGCTTCGCAGATAACCGCATATCGGGATCGTTTGATTTATATCAGCGCATTACTGATGATTTGCTTAATACCGTTACTATTCCAAGCGGGAGTAACTTCTCCAACACATTGCTGACCAACGTAGGAAGCCTCGAAAACAAGGGTGCTGAATTTTCGCTGAACCTGATACCAATTTCCAGGGAGGATATGTACCTGTCCCTTGGGTTTAATGTTGGGTATAATGTGAATAAGATCACAAAACTTCTTATTTCTGATGATCCTAATTATATTGGCATACTTTACGGCGATGCTTTTACGGGTCAGAAACAGGTAACACGTGTAGGCTATCCTGCATATTCGTATTATGTAAATAAACAAGTGTACGACGCAAGTGGCAATCCGATTGAAGGTTTATATGTAGACCTTTCGGAACAAGGTGGTGCAGTTAACGGTGATAATGCCGATAAGTATATCTACCATAACCCGGTTGCTGACTACCTGCTTGGATTCTCTGCCCGTTTTACTTACAAGAACTTTGACTTTTCAGGAAGCAGCCGTGCCAGCATTGGCAATTATGTTTACAACCAGGTTGCTGCAGGCTCTTCATACGACCAGATGTACCAGATCGGTTACTGGCATAATGAGCCAACGTACCAAACTGATACTAAGTTTGTGAAACGACAGTTTACCAGTGACTACTTTGTTGAAAATGCATCTTTCTTCAAACTGGATAACCTGAGCGCAGGGTATAAATTCGACAACATTTACAAGAAACTGAATGCAAGGGTAAGCTTTACCGTTCAGAACGTACTGACAATCACAAAATACAAAGGCCTTGACCCTGAAGTTTCCGAAGGTATTGATAACAATTTCTACCCAAGGCCCCGCACGTTTATGCTTGGCGTAAGTTTCAGCTACTAATCATTTAAAAACTAAACAGATATGAACAAAATAATTATAATAATCGGGTTTCTTCTCTCCATATTTGCGATATCATCGTGTGTGAAAGATCTGGACGTAACTCCACTTGACCCCAACAAAATTCTGGCAGGTAACTTAAATGATGATCCTGCATACATGCAACAGGCGTTGGGTAAAATCTATGCCAGTTTCATAATTTCCGGACAAGGAGGCTCTTATGGGGATGACATATCAGCTCCCGACGGGAACTTCTTTACTACCACCAGGGCGCTCTGGAATTGCCAGGAAATAACCACAGACGAAGCAATTTGTGCCTGGGGCGACGCTGGTATTGCCGATTTGAACACGCAGACCTGGAGTCCGCAAAACCCCTTCCTTACAGCGCTTTATCAGCGTTTAAGCCTGAGCATCACCTATGCCAACGAATTTATCAGGAATACCGATGGAAGTACCGACCCCACTTTAATGCGCTACAATGCAGAAGCCCGTTTTTTAAGGGCATTAGCCTACACCTGGAACATGGATTTGTTCGCAAATCCTCCTTTCACAACCGAAGCCGATCAGGTTGGGTCATTCTTTCCAAAACAATTGGATAAGGATATGAAAATAGGGCGTGCTAAACTGTTTAATTACGTTGTTTCAGAACTTAAAAGCATCGAAGGTAAACTGGGCGAACCTAAATTTTCGTATCCACAGGCTGATAAAGCAGCATGTTGGATGTTGCTGGCAAGGGTTTACCTGAATGCACAGGTTTGGACCGGAACTGCAAAATGGGACAGCGCAATAATTTATACCAATAAAGTGATCACCAGTAGCAAATATTCGCTGGCACCTAATTACAGGCAGAATTTCAGTGCCGACAACGATGGATACCGCAATCCTGAAATGATCTTTGCATGGAACCAGGATGGAGTTTACACCCAGGGTTACGTAGGTACTACTTTTATAATTGAATCAAGTAGCGATTCCCGTTACATCAGGGCAGAACAATTCCATGGTCTTACATCGAACACAAACTGGAACGGAAACAGAGCCAGAAAACAATTTATGTATACTATGTTAGGTGATACCACCGCTGTATATGGTGCAGGAAATTCAATCCCATGGTACACAGATACTTTATTTACACAATGTAAGGATAGCCGTGTGTTATTCAAGGTTAAGAAAAGTGTTGATATCCCAAGTGCATCATCCAGTGGCGATTATGGCATAGGTGTTTATAAGTTTACCGCAAGGAATGCTGATGGCTCCCAGGCTGTTAACTATAACACTGCATATGCAAGTACCGATTTCCCTATTTTCCGCTATGCTGATGCCTTTTTAATGAGAGCCGAAGCAAAGTTCAGGATCAATGCAACCGATCAGACTGCAGTGGATGATATTAATATTGTCAGGGCACGTGCTTTTGGAAATGCCAGCGGCAATATTACACTTGCCAATCTTAATGCTGACTTCATTTTAGCTGAGCGTGGCCGCGAATTTTACTATGAGGCTCAAAGACGTACCGACCTTGTACGTTTTGGTAAATTCACCGATGGAAATTATAACTGGGCGTGGAAAGGCGGAGTCTTAAATGGAACAAATACAGAATCCAAATTAAATGTGTTCCCAATTCCGGGAGATGAAATTTCGGCAAATCCAAACATTAAACAAAACAAGGATTATAATTAATCCCTTAAACTTTAAAACGATGAAGAAAAATTCAATCATATATTTAACGTTCATTGGGTTGATCGGTCTTTTTTCCGGATGTGAAAAGGATGGGACAAATGTCGTTATCTCCGACAGCCCGATTGCACCAACAATAAAGACTATGCCTAATCTGACCCTTCAGCGGACTAACGGGGCTTCTACTCTTGTATTTGTTGGAACTCCCGTCGATCCGGGCTTCAAGGCTTCAGCAACTTATTTCCTCGAAGCTTGTGTCCGTGGAAACAATTTTGCAGATCCTATTTCTATTTTCTCAGGAGTACAGGATACTTCTATAAAAATAACTGTCAGTGATCTGAACGGGATATTGCTCAAGAAATTTCCGGCTGATAAAGTTTCAGGTCTTGATTTTCGCATCCGGTCAGTACTGGTTCAGGATGCAGGAACAGGAGTAAAACCAATGGTTTATACCTCCGCAACAAAGCCTGGTGAGGTGACCCTTTACGGCTTGCCACGTTTGGACTTGTTCGGTTTGGATCCTGTCCAGAAAGTTGAATCCGCTTTGGGCGATGGCAAATACTTCGGATATGTTAAACTTGATCCGGCAAAGCCTTTCACACTTAAAGACCCTGATGCAGGAACCTTATATGGTGGTACCGGCGGAGTTCTCGCAGTAGGTGGTACAGCTATTATTCCTGCCGGAACCGGATACTATGCATTTACTGTAAACACAACAGCCCTTACATATAAATTGGACGCTTACCGCATAGGTTTGGTTGGTTCGGCTAGCGCAAATGGCTGGGATTCACCTGATACACCAATGGATTATAATCCTGCTACCGGCACCTGGTATATCACTACCGATCTGATTGATGGAGAAATTAAATTCAGGTATAATGACGGTTGGGCATGGAACCTGGGATGGAACCCTGGTAAAACTGCATTGGTTCATAACGGTGATAATATTGCTGTAACCCCTGGCAATTACACCATTACTTTAACCATTACCAAGTTCGCAGCCCCGGAAGAAGGTACGTTTACCATCAAGAAAAACTAGGGTACGGAAAACTTTTGGTTCGCTGTGCCAATAGTAAGCAGCGCTTTTTATAAGCACAGTGAACCTTTTGTAAATGTATTGTGGAAAAATCATTTGAACAGAACACTTAAAAAATAAATTCATGAAAAGAACCTTATATGGAATAATGGCCGTCCTGATTACAGCGTCAGTGTTTTTTGCCGCATGTACCAAGGAAGACCCGGATGTAAAATTAGATCCGAAACTCTCGACCGCCCAGTTAGTAAATGTTACCTCTGATGGCGCAACTGTAACTGGTTTTGTTGTTGCTGAGGGAGCCGGCTTTACCGAAAGAGGTGTTTGCTATAACACAGCAACGACTCCTACCATTGCTAACAAAAAAGCCATTTATACCGGTAAAACCACTACGGCTACCTTCGAAGTAACTCTGACCGGGCTGGCTTATGCAACCAAGTATTATGCCCGTGCCTATGCAACCAATGAGGCTGGTACAACCATCTATGGTGAAGAGTACACATTTACCACTCTACCTGTAGTTCCCACACTGGCTACTGCCCCTATTACTGATATAACAGGCAATTCAGCCTCCGGTGGAGGTATGGTATCAATTACCGGCGGTGCAGCCGTTACGGTTCAGGGTATATGCTGGAGCACAAACCCAAATCCGACAATTGCCGACAGCAAAACAGCCGAAGGTAACGGATCAGGGCCCTATATCAGCACCCTCTTAAACCTGAAAGGAAAAACCATGTACTATGTACGCGCATATGCCACAAACAGTGCCGGTACGGGTTATGGCCCTGAAGTGTCCTTTACCACATTGGTTTCTCTACCGGTAGTAACAACAGCTGCGGTAACAAGCCTGGCAAAAACTTCAGCCACCACTGGCGGAGAAGTTACCTATGATGGTGGTGCAACAGTTTCTGCACGGGGAATTGTATGGGGCGCAAATGCAGATCCTACCTTGACGGATAATAAACTTGACGGAGGAACAGGAACAGGAGTATTTGTAAGTGCCATTACAGGCCTGACAAAAAACACGCCTTATCATGTCCGCGCTTTTGCTACCAACAGTGCCGGTACGGCTTATGGTGCCGATGTGCCTTTTACTACTTTAGCCGACATTCTTACCTGGTATATTCCCGGCGACTATGTTGCAGCAAGTTATCCAGGTGGTGTATTGCTTGACTGGAATCCTGGTAAATCGCCTATCATCATGAATTCTGCAGCTGTGCCTGATATACTCGAAGGGTATGTATACATGGCAAAAGCCAGCAACAACTGGAAATGTACATCACAGGCAGACTGGAATGGAACAAATTATGGCCCGGGTGCAACAGCCGGAACTTTTAGTACTGATAACAATGCTGGCAATATTTTGGCAACCGGACCAGCTTATTATCAGATAAAAGCAAACCCTGCAGCTCTGACCTACACTATAATTGCAACTACATGGGGCGTTATCGGCGATGCTACAGCAGGCAGTTGGGATAACTCAACTCCGTTAACTTATGACCCTGCTACAAAAACGTGGAAAGGTGCTGTACATATGAAGCCGGGTGCTTTCAAATTCAGGGCAAATAATGACTGGCCCATTAATTATGGAAGTATTAATCATGATGGCAAACTGGATACACAAAATGATAACAATATTCCTATCACGGTAGAAACAGATTATCTTGTTGTCTTAGACCTGAGCCATCCTCAAGCTTATACTTATAGCACTACAACCTGGGGTTTAATCGGTGACGCTACTCCCGGCGGATGGGGAGCTGATACTCCTATGGCATGGGATGCAACAAATAAAGTATGGACTGTGACAGTGGCATTGGTTTCGAGTGGTGGCGCTAAATCGTTCAAATTCAGAGCAAACCAGGGATGGGATGTTAACCTTGGTGGAAAAGGAACTTCCGACGGAACTGCTGATAATTATACCGATGCCACTACTGCTCCGTTAGTCGCAGGTGGGAAAAACCTAGGTCTTCCCGGAAATGTTGACGGTACCTATAAAGTTACACTGGATCCTGTAACTCTTATTGCTAAAGTAGTATTGCAATAATCAGAATGCTTTATCTGCAAGAGAAGTTACATGAATAAAAGTGTAACTTCCCTTGCAGTATTGTAATACGGCAACCTATTAAATACTTCAGAAAGAATATCAGGAATTTTATATTCGTGCCATTCAATTTGTGTTTGAGCCCGGGTAGAAAGTCTCTGTTTGTAATCAGATTACATAATTCTCTCATGAAGAATCTTTATTCGGAATGAACTGGCTGTCATAAAAGGTTCATAAATTTTTACAGATCATTCTCTTTCTACACGTCTGACCTTTAATTAACTGAGGTTACTCAAAAATTTGCCATGACCCATTTCCGCAATCAATTATTTGATTACTGGGAACAATTATATCCCGGCGTACCAACCAAAATTCTGGAAAATTTTCTCCTCACTATCGGGTTCTATCTCGATAAAAACGATGTGAACGATTTTCAGGCGGACTGGTATAAGGATGCTGTAGTATATTCGCTGTATGCTGATCTTTTTAATGAAGATTTTCCGGGATTAACCAAAAAACTCGACTACCTGCACGACCTGGGTATTAACTGCATCTGGCTCTTGCCGGTGCTCGATTCGCCTATGCGCGATGCCGGATTCGATATCAGCAATTACACTAAAATCAGGGCCGATCTGCTGGACAAGTCAGGGAAAACCAACGATCAACAAGTATTCATTCAGTTCCTTGCGGAAGCGCATAAAAGGAGAATCAAAGTGATTTTTGATATTTCCATGAATCACACTTCCGACGAACATCCGTGGTTTATTGAGGCATCACAATCAAAAGACAATCCATACAGGGATTATTATATCTGGAGTGATGATGCCGAAAAATATAAAGAAGCCAGGATAATATTTAAAGGTATTGAGGAATCGAATTGGGGAAAAAGAGGAGAAGAATATTATTTTCACCGTTTCTTTAATTTCCAGCCCGATTTAAATTACAGAAACCATGAGGTCCTTCTTGAAATCTGCAAAGTTCTGCTGTTCTGGAAGAATGCCGGTGTTGATGGATTCAGGGCCGATGCAACTCCCTATATCTGGAAAGTTGAAGGCACTGAATGCGAAAATCTGCCTGAGACACACCTGGTAATAAAATTTTTCAGGGCAATGCTCGATTATGTTAATCCCGGCACCTTACTTCTTGCCGAAGCCTGCCAGCAGCCGGTAAAAGTTGTGGAATATATGGGCAATGGCGATGAGTGCCATGCTGCCTATCACTTTCCTTTAATGCCCAGGATCTTCAAATCCATAGCCATGCAGAGTGGCAAACCCATTGAGGAAACACTCTCAAAAGCTTTTACACCCGAATTGCCCGAAAGCGCACAATGGTTCACCTTTCTGCGTTGCCACGACGAACTCAGCCTCGAGCTGGTTTACGTTACCGAAGAAGAACGTAAATACCTTCATCAGCAATATTGTTTGAAACCCGAATGGGATTTCCGTCAGGGCGAAGGCATTTCAGCCCGTCTTTCGGAACTTATGCATCGCGACGAAAGGCGAATATTACTGGCCTTTTCAATTATCTTAACCCTTCCCGGAACACCCGTTATTTATTATGGCGATGAGTTTGGGAAGTTCAATGATGAAGCCTTTTATGCCGAACAAATAAAATTAACGGGTAAAGACGATACCCGTTTCCTGGTTCGTGGTAAAATTGACTGGGACGAGCTTGAACAAAATCTTTCGGATCCCGGTAGCTTTAGCAGTCGGATATACAACAAACTGAAACGTATGCTGCAAATACGCAATCAGTACCGGACTTTCGGTCGCGGAAGCATCGAATTTATTTCACTGCCTGGTTCTGAAAACGGGAAAGCACTTTCATTTATCCGTTCCTTTGAAAATGAAAAATGGCTGATCATTCATAATATGACCGACCAGGTTCTCCCTGTTAATTTACCACCTTCGGCCCGGGAAAATGTGGATGTTTTCAGTAATACTATCCCTGCACTTATTGAACCGTATGGTTTCTGTTGGCTGAAAATCCATTGACCGCATTCAGCAGGTGTAATTACATTTTTTACGTAATCGCTGATTATTTCTGTACAGCAAATACAAACTTATAAAATGCCTGGAAAATATCTTTTTGAAGCCGTAATATTTGACCTCGACGGAGTAATTACGCGAACAGCACTGGTTCACAGTCACGCCTGGAAGAAAATGTTCGACGATTACCTCCGTCAGCGCGAAGCCCTGCATGGTGAGCCATTCAAAGAGTTTACGCAGAAGGATGACTACCTTCCTTACGTTGATGGAAAGCCACGGTACGAAGGCGTAAAATCTTTCCTTGAATCACGGGGCATCAGCATTCCTTTTGGTGATCCTTCCGATACCGTTGAGAAGGAAACTGTTTGCGGATTAGGCAACCGGAAAAACATAACTTTCAACGAAGTACTGGCTCGCGATGGCGTAAGCGTTTATGAATCAACGGTTCAGATGATACATGATCTGAAAAAAGCAGGTGTTAAAGTTGGTGTAGCTTCCTCAAGTAAAAATTGTGAAGCCGTGCTGGAAGCTGCCGGACTTATGCCGCTTATCGAAACGCGTGTTGATGGTGTTGTATCGGCCGAAATGGGTCTTAAGGGTAAACCTGAACCGGATATTTTTACCACAGCAGCTGCCAACCTGGGCGTTAAACCTCATAATGCCATTGTGGTTGAAGATGCCACATCGGGTGTTGCAGCCGGCAAAGCCGGAAATTTCGGGCTGGTGCTGGGCTTAGCCCGGGAGGAAAATAAAAATGAACTACTTATAAATGGTGCCGACATTGTTGTAGAAGATATTTCCGAAACATCACTCGAAGCATTGGATAACTGGTTCAAAAATGGAATGTATGAAGATGGGTGGAGCATTACATATCATACCTATGAGCCTCAAAAGGAACGCACCCGTGAAGCCTTGCTCACCGTTGGAAACGGATATTTCGGCACACGCGGAGCAATGGACGAATGCGATGCCAATGCCATAAACTATCCGGGAACCTATATTGCCGGACTTTATAATCGCCTTAGCACTCCTATTGCCGGAAAAGATGTATGGAACGAGGATTTTGTAAATGTACCCAACTGGCTTCCGGTCACATTCAAAATCAATGATGGCGATTGGTTTGATATTAACAAAACCGAAATAATTTCTATCAGGCGGAAACTTGATTTTAAATCCGGTTTATTATCCCGGATGATAAAGGTAAGAGAAGAAAATGGAAACAAAACCTTAATTGAATCCAAAAGATTTGCCTCCATGGCTGATCCGCATCTGTCGGCTCTTCAGTATTCAGTAACACCTTTAAATTACAGCGGTAAAATAACCATCAGAACAGGAATTAACGGCGCCATCATAAACGATGGTGTTGAGCGGTACAAATCGCTTAACCAGCAGCATCTTAAGCCTTTTATCCAGGGCGCTTTGCGCGACCGGCAATTTGTGATGGTTGAAACAACCCAGTCGGGCATTCAGGTTGCAGAAACTGCTGATCATTATTTTTTTCAAAATGGTATTTCTTCTGATGTTGAACTCTATCATTCTATTTCACCATCTCAGGTTTACAGCACCGCTTCATTTGATCTGCAGCAGGAAGAATCTGTAACTCTTGTCAAAAAAGTTGCTATCTACACCTCCAAAAAGGATGATGTATCCGATCCGCTTTCAGCCGCTAAAGCGAAACTGGATAATGTATCAGGTGATTTCGATTTTCTTCTTGCCGAAAGTACTTCAGCCTGGAATAAAATCTGGGATAAAACCGACATGCAGGTGACAGGCGACCGCTTTTCTCAAAAACTTCTACGGCTTCACCTGTATCACCTGATGGTAAGTATGTCGCCACACAACAGCAGCATCGATGCAAGTATTACGGCACGCGGATTGCATGGCGAAGCGTATCGCGGACATATTTTTTGGGATGAGCTGTTTATTTTGCCTTTGTACGATATAAATCTGCCCGAAGTAGCCAAATCAATGCTGATGTATCGGTACCGCCGACTTGGCAAATCGAAGGAGTATGCAAAAGAATATGGCTACTCGGGAGCGATGTTTGCATGGCAGAGTGGTTCCGACGGCCGTGAAGAAACTCAGGTTATTCATCTGAATCCGCTTAACGGACAATGGGATGTTGACCATAGCTCCTTGCAACGCCATGTTTCGCTGGCCGTAGCTTTCGATATCTGGCAGTATTATCAGATTACCGAAGATTTTGATTTTATGAAAGCGTTTGGAACCGAAATGTTCCTGGAGATATGCCGTTTCTGGGCGAGTAAATGTGTATGGAATGAGAAACGGCAGCGCTACGATCTTACCAAAGTAATGGGCCCTGATGAGTTTCACGAGCAGTATCCGGATTCAACGGAAGGAGGTTTGAATAACAACGCTTATACAAACCTAATGACTGCCTGGGCTTTTCGTAAAGCTGCCCTGATTCTTGAATCGTATGGTAAAGATGGATCAGCTGAATTCGAAAAGCTGGGTTTCAAAGCGGAAGAACTTAATTTGTGGAAAAAAATAGCAGGAAAGCTTTTCATTGATATTAATGAGGAAGGAATCATTGCACAATACGAAGGTTATTTTGATCTCAAAGAACTGGACTGGGATTTTTACAAAAAGAAATACGGCAATATTTACCGTATGGACCGTATCCTGAAAGCAGAAGGTCTCACGCCCGACGAATTTAAAGTATCCAAACAGGCGGATATGCTGATGACATTTTATAACCTCGAAAAACCGGAAGTCGATAGTTTGCTTTCCGGATTAGGGTATAAATTGCCGGCAGATTACCTGCAGCGTAACCTCGAATATTATTTTGGGAGAACGTCGCATGGGTCAACCCTTAGCCGGATTGTACACGCACGCCTGGCTTCCATTGCAGGAAAAAGGGATATGAGCTGGAGTCTTTATTCCGATGCATTGGCAAGCGACTTTGTTGATATACAGGGGGGCACTACTGCCGAAGGAATTCATGCAGGTGTAATGGCAGGCACAATTCTTATCGCGTTGAGTACTTTTGCCGGCATTTCATTCGACCAGGATTATTTATCGGTAAAACCATCCTTGCCCGATGCATGGGAATCATTGAGTTTTGGCATTAGTTTTAAAGGAACCCGTTTCAAGATGAAAATTGCCAAAAAGCAAATGGTCGTTCAAGCGGATAATGATTGTATAATCCTTCTCAACGGTGAAAAGTTAAAAGTTGCCCGGCTTAAGGATAATACTTTTACCCTTTAATATCTATTCATGTCTGACTTTGACCTTGCTTACACTAGTTAAAACATAGCAACTTTGAAGTTAAATATTTTATCATTACGGAGCGATGGTATTCACCAGGCAGGAATCAGGAATGATAATCTGAAGCAAATTATTTCAGCATAATCAATCTGAAAAAATAACTTTTAAAAATAATAACAATGTTAGGTGACGTATTGCTGATTACAGAAAAACACCAGAAGGCCGGTGAAATAATAATTGAACACATACTGGCAAACCGGATGCCCAAAATGTTGATCGGTATTTCGGGCGAATCAGGCTCAGGGAAATCGGAATTGGCACATATAATTGCCAAGGGCATGCGTAAACACGGCATCTTCGCCAAACCGCTGCATATCGACAATTATTATCGTATTTTACCGCTGCTTCGTACGGAATGGCGGAAAGAAAACGGAATTCAGAATGTTGTAGGATATGGTGAATACGACTGGGATACCATTAACCGGAATATCAGTGAGTTTAAATCCGGCAAATTATCAACTGGTCCGTGTGTAGACCTGGTAACCGAACAGGTCGACCAGCTTACAACCGATTATTCAACTGTGGATATGCTGGTTGTCGACGGCTTGTATGCAATTAAAACCGAAGGCATTGACCTGGGAATTTTTATTGAACTAACATACCATGAAACCAAGAAAGCCCAGGTTGTCCGCGGCAAAGAACCTCAGAATGAATACCGGATGGCGGTTCTCGAACAAGAACATCAAATGGTTCAGGCATTAAGGCCAAAAGCTGATATTCTGATTACAATGGAGTATGAGGTTGCTTTTGCGAAATAGATATATCCGTTTATATAACTAAAAAAGGCTCCTTCCCGGAGCCTTTCTCATTTACATTTTAATTTCGTCCTGGTTTTTATTTAAAAACCTGTAATCCGTTAACTGGAATGAATTTACCGGTTCCAGATTGATCCATTTTTTATATTTAAAATACCATTTCCATTGTATGGAACGGAATAAACCACCCTTTCTCAGGAATGAGTGAACAAAAGGATGAAGGTTTATTTTCAGATATTCTTCGTTCTGATCCTGAAGGAGATATTGAATATTGTTTTCAATTTCGTCCGTGAGCAGAATACTTGGTTTTATCTCTCCTGTACCACCGCACGAAGGACATTTTTCGAGAATAGACACATTGGTTTCGGGACGAACACGCTGACGTGTAACCTGAACCAATCCGAATTTGCTGGGAGGAAGTATGGTATGCTTGGCATTATCTTTTGCCATCTCATCCTTTAATCGCTGGTAAAGTTTCCTTCGGTTCGATCCTTCATGCATATCAATAAAATCGACCACGATGATACCACCCATATCACGCAGGCGAAGCTGACGGGCAATTTCGGTAGCGGCTTCAAGGTTTACTGACAGGGCATTTTCCTCCTGGCTGCTATCGCTGTTCACTTTGTGACCGCTGTTAACATCAATAACATGTAATGCTTCGGTATGCTCTATAATAAGGTATACTCCGCTCTTAATGGTAACAATTTTACCGAACGAATTTTTTATCTGTTTGTCGATACCAAAATTATCGAAAATGGGAATTTTTCCCTTGTAAACTTTAACAATTTCAACCTTATCGGGCGAAATGGTACGGATGTAGTTTTTCACTTCCTCCGCAACGTTAGCATCGTCGACATGAATATTGTTAAACGACTCATTGAGCATATCCCTAAGGATTGCCGAGGTGCGGTCGAGTTCGCTGACAATTTTTTGAGGTGCTTTGGCCCCATACATTTTTTGTGCAACCGCCTCCCATTTCTGTACCAGGTTGTTCAGGTCGGCATCAAGGTCAGCAACCCGTTTCCCTTCGGCCACAGTGCGTATAATAACACCGTAATTTTTAGGTCTTATACTGGAGATAAGTCTTTTAAGCCGGTTGCGCTCTTCGGCACTTTTAATTTTTTGGGAGATCGAAAGCCTGTTACTAAATGGAACCAATACCAGGTAACGACCTGCAAACGAAATCTCGGATGAGATGCGCGGGCCTTTGGTTGAAATAGGCTCTTTAGCAATCTGAACCAGAATTTGCTGGTTAGGAGAAAGCACCTGTGAGATTTTCCCGGTTTTTTCGATATCAGCTTCCACCTCAAAATCCTGCATTTGTACCTGGGCATCCTTGCCGGCCAATGCATTACGGGTATATTTTTGGAAGGAGTTTATTTGTGGACCAAGGTCGAGGTAGTGCAGGAACGCATCTTTCTCATACCCAACATCAACAAATGCGGCATTAAGTCCAGGCATGATCTTCTTGATCCTGCCCAGGTATACATCTCCGACGGCGAAACTGTTGTTAAGCTTTTCTTTGTTAAGTTCCACCAAAACCTTTTCCTCCAGGAGTGCGATATTTACTTCGGAGGACTCGGCATTTATAACTAATTCTTTGTTTACCACAGCTGTATTAGCTTATCAGATATTTACCCTTTTGCATATCTTTATGCAAACGATGTTGCAACAGGATATGAGGGTAAAAGTAAGTAAAAAAATTTCACCACATGAATTACAAATGATTCATGTGATGAAACCATAAAGTTGTGTGTGGTTATTTCTTCTTGTGACGGTTCTTACGTAAACGTTTCTTCCGTTTATGCGTCGACATTTTATGTCTCTTTCTCTTCTTTCCGCTTGGCATACTTTACTTATTAGTAATAGAAAATCCTACTTTATTTGACTTTGTTTTTCACTTCGTTAACAAAAACCTTAGCAGGTTTAAATGAAGGGATGTTGTGAGCCGGAATAATAATAGTAGTATTTTTTGAGATATTACGGCCTGTTTTCTCAGCTCTTTGTTTCACAACGAAACTTCCAAAACCTCTGAGGTAAACATTTTCGCCATCAGCCATTGCTTTTTTAATAGCATCCATGAATGATTCTACGGTTTGCTGTACAGCTACTTTTTCGATGTTTGTTTTACTGGCTATTTCAGCAACGATTTCTGCTTTAGTCATTTTTAAAAATGTTTTAATTAATTGATTATAAATTTCTTAATGGGGTGCAAATATAGGAAGTTTTTTTAACTCCAAAGCAAAAGCATTTATTTTTTTGTATAGTTTTTTATAAAAAAAGAGTTTTTTTTTACCTTCCGATAAATTTCCTGTAAAAATAATTGGAATTTGAAAAAATAAACTAATTTTGCAGTCCCTATCAAGAACGGTGTCGTAGCTCAGTTGGTAGAGCAACGGACTGAAAATCCGTGTGTCACTGGTTCAATTCCAGTCGACACCACCCAAAGGGAAAACAAAACGCTGTATATCAATGATGTACAGCGTTTATTTTTTGTCTTACACTCACTATTACACACACTATTTACATTTTTATATTTTAAAGAGCTGAATCAAAATATTGCTCTTCTATTTCTAGAGAGACCTAAATTAACATTTTCTCATTTAAATAAACATAAGAGAGTATTGTTTTTGCACAATTAATGCAGATTCTCTCTGACATTTAAAAAGAAGCATTCTATTATATGCTTTTTCAGGGACTTAGTTAAAAATTGTTTTCTGAACATCAAGTCAATCCTGACCCCCACTAAACTTCAAAATACCAAAGAAATTTACCTAACAGGTAAACCGGTTCTTATTTTATTTAAGAAGCCGTAATTCAATTAATCATTCACCTAAATCTTAACATTATGCAACTATCATGTTACCGGAAGTTGAAATTACAGCTACCAGGTCAAAAGTTAACGAAAGTAACTCTCTTGATCTATCAACCGAAGACTTTAGCTATCTGAAATTTGATGTAACAGATTACATGGAGTCCGATATTGTTAATACAGTTATATCTGAAGATATACCAGAAGTTCCGTTAACAGACTTCAGCTACCTGAAATTTGATGTAACAAAATATATGGAAATTGATGACGCTAATGCAGTTGAAACCGAAGATTTACCCTAAATCCCCAAAACAGATTATGGCTATTTAAAATTCGATGTATCGAAGTATTATAGTCCGGATCAATTAAGTTCAGACGAACAAATTGAATTATCTGAATAATATAACGGGTTAAACAGGTTACTTGTTGATGGCTATTGTTTGTAATACTGTTTTCCCGGTTCATATGGCCTTATTAACCTTTGTTCATAAAAATTTGTAACACATGTTTATTCTACAGTTCCTGCATCTCAATTAAATTTAACACGGGTTAAACACAGCAAAAGAGATAAGCCTGCAATCTTAAGAATTTTTTATCATGTAATCTCAAATTTGATAAAACCCCAATCATTTGCCGCAGGTACATTCTATGTAAAAGCCATGAAACTAAATAAAATGTTTCAATCCAACAGCATCTAGCATCATAGTCTATGTTCCTGGCGATATGGTTTTACCAGGTGATATAACCCTAATATAACACAGGATAATCCAACAAAAATTATCCTGATCTCTCATGTTGAAATTTTCTTCTTTTCTATACACACCCCGATATCTGACACAGATTCTAATCGAAACCATCCCTCCACTTGACCAAAATATATTTATTCCCAATGTATTGAAATTGGCAGGCTCAAACTGCCGCACCTTTTGCTTATGAAGCATTCACTCTTAATCGACTATGCTAAACTCTCGATTTAATAGTAAAATAAAGAAAAAAGCAGATCCTCTTTGATGCGCTGAAAAATGTCATCCAATCATCCGTATTTATTAAATTTTAAAAATGCAAAGTCCTTTAATGAAGCCTGAAAATACGGGATTTTTTTACTATGCGTAAATATTATCCATTATATGCGCGGGTAACGGCATAATTCTGTCGAGACAACAGGTACCTCAGCTTTCGAAGCTGGTTCAATAAAGGATAAATACCTGGATCATGTCAGCAATAATAAACAGGATGTACCTGTTATTTTACACTATATTTTACTGCCCTCAAAGGTTCTTGCTTTATCCAAAGGGATGAGGCTGCCTTCAAACACAAGTTTACCACTGTAGTTGCCACTTAGTGTTGCAACAGCCTTTCCTGAAGCGTTAACATTCATAAACACCTGGTAATATCCTAAGGCAGAAGAAATGCTCATCCTGATCATAAACGACTTATGAGACGAATCTTTTTTTACAATCCATTCGGTTATCTTTCCCTGTAAGGTTAGCCCCCCTACACCGTTATACCCTAAACCTGAATTCCTGCCTGTTTGAATTACGGCTTCGGAAGAATCTACTTTGATGAAATTTAAAAGCGGGTTGGAAATAACGCGATAGCCACTCTGATTAGAAAGAAAATCAGCTGAAAGAACAAATACAGAGCCATCTATCAACTGTTCAGTGGCTTTGTACTCCTTTTCTATGCGCATGGCTTTTTCCGTTTTACTCTCCTTATTTCTCTTAGTCCCTTGTGCAAACAATGCGCCGGAGATAAAGAAAGCGACTAGTATAATTATCCTGGTTTTCATAAGAAATGATGTTTTTCAACTATATATTAAAAACAATAAGTGTACCATACCCCGAAGATATGATGGGGAATATCAAAGTTATTCAGAAGATTTAACATTTGGATAACGGGTCAAATCATATATTGCCCGTTCTTGTTTAGCAAGCTTTTGAAATGGATCATTGAGTAACTACCAGTTTCCCGTCATAGATAAGCTTGCCCTCATTCAGGATTTTATAAATATATACACCGGCAGGTATATTCTTCAGATCAAGTGTCTCTGATATATTTTTGTTTTCTGTAACCGGAAGATTAAATATTTTTATGCAGCCGGCATGTACATCATACAATTGTAAAGTGCAATTCTCCAGTGTTTCATTTTTTGAAATAACGTTAACAACAACCCTACTTTTGGCTGGATTTGGGTATAAACTTACCGTAAGCAATTTTTCTGCATGTACATCCGTGATGTTTGTATAACTGTAAAAATGTATATCTAAAATGGGATGAAATTCAATGTTATTCGGCGCCTTTCCGGTTTGACCGTGAGGCGGATCAATAAATGCCACACCTGTCACTTCAACATCCGGAATATTTACAGTATTTGAATTGGTCTGGGGAATATACGTATCTATAAAATTTCTGGCAGCAATAAACTGATCCACAAAATCGGAGGTTGAAGCTGCAGCACATACCGGGTTAGGGATTTCACCAATAAATGTATGGATCCCGTCACTGAAAACTAAATGATAATCATTGTCAGCTTCATTTTTCTTGATGGTAATCTTGCAAACCAGTTTGTAGGTTTTATCTTCTACCCCCTCGAAACGCGGCATGCTTGTGCTGGGTTGCGGGGTTACAATGGTAACCATTCCGTTAACCGTCGTTGTGATAGGAGTAAAATCAATGGTATTCACTTTGTTGTCGGTCAGCACTTTAACATCCCATCTTTCAACTCCGCCGCAATTTACGGATTCGTCCGAAAATGATTCGTCAATACTTTTATTCTGTGCTGACAAGTTTGCAATCAATACGAAGAGAGCAGTAAGAGTAAATATGAGTTTTTTCATTTTTTAATTAAAGAATTGAGGCAAATATATCGTTTTTGTGCTTTCGCAGCAGTTTTCATTTCAGGTTCCATGAAGGAATAACTGTATAGCTTTTCAAATTGTTCTATCATAAATATAGTATGCTTGGTTCACTCTATGAGCCAGAGTTGAAAAACGATTCAATTTTTTGCTTTTATAAATCCGGATTTAGTCCTTAATTAAAGTACGGATTACCTGATTAGTGTAAAACTTCCCCTTTTGGTTTTTTCCCCGGCAGTATCCTGAAACTCATAGGTTACAACATAAACATAAAGGCCTGCGGGACTTGATGTGCCATGAATAATTCCATTCCAACCCTCTTCAATCTCATTGGTTTCAAACAGAAATTGACCCCAACGATCGAACACCGTCATGTGAAATTTTCTGACATTACTGCATACAGGACGGTAGACATCATTATACCCATCAGCATTGGGAGTAAACGCATCAGGAAATATAATGAATGACAGGGAATTCTTTACATTGATCGTATCGCTCGATTTGCATCCTTCATAATCCGTTGCCGCTAACCAATACGTACCAGCTTCAGTAATTGAAATGAATTGTGTGGTGTCGCCCGTACTCCAGTTATACTGTTCAAAATCTCCATTTGAAGGGGAAAACACTACATCCTGTTCCGGCGATATAATTGTATCTTGTCCAAGATTAACATTTTGAGAAGCAGTTACAGTAACACTATCCGTGCAGTTTATGATTTCACCGAAAAACAAATCGTCTAACCCAAAATCATTTCCTTCCAGTACAGGAAGAATATCAACAATCTTAATTGTAGCGGATGTAGCAGAGCCTGAATTCCATGTTGCGAAAACCTGTTCCCACTTATTTGCATAAACCGGAGCATTAATAATTGTACCAATCTGAGCTCCATTTATTGAAAATTGTATTTGCGCCGGGCGTAAAGAGATCATTGTACTAATCCAGACACCAAAAGCGTATTTTGTAAAAGTTTTAACAGGAATTGTTTGCTGCCATACCATCAAGGAAGGTTGTGCCCCGTTAATAATCATAAAATTCCCTGAGCCGGTTGTATGATCATTTCCCGTAAAATAGGAATGAAAGTAATTGGCATCGGTGCCGACAGAATAACCATTATCACCCAGCGGGCTTAAACAATTAATACCATCACAGTATGTATAACCAGTAATAAAACCAGTATTCCCGAGTTCATAACCTGGATTAATCACCAGGTTATCTGTATAATCCATTGTAACCAGGTAATAGGTTCGGGTGGTGTCACTTATCAGATAGGGATTGCGAATTGATGAATTGCTCACCAGGTTTTCAGGGAGCCACTGATAAGACAGAGCAGTGCGGCTATAAAATTCAATTATACTTCCTGCACAAACAGACGTATCCTTATTCATAATATAGCCCGGGCTGCAACTGTCTGATCCCCTGATAATCCTAAACGAATCAGGTCCAGAGCCATATTCAGCGTTTTTAACCTGAAGTTCAAGAGTTCTTCCTCCGGTTGATGACACAATTGCGATAGCAGGTTTGACATGTAAAGAACTAACTGTTCGAATAATTGGATTATCAAAAGAACAAAGCTTAAAATAAGTTGGCTGGTTTCCTTGCTGAGAGTAAAAAACATGAGTAGCAGGCCGGAATTCCGGATCAGTATGGCCAAATAATTCTGAATAAAGGAATAGTATGAGTATCCCAAAAATACACGATGCTTTCAATGTTATTGCATTTACAATTGGGATTTTTTTCAAAGATAGCAAATGGCTGCTAATTGTGAATTTAATATATAAGCCTCCATGAGATGCTCAGGCCTAAGCACTTTCCGGAGTAACAGGTGTCTGTGTGCTCACATCTGCCATTCGGTTTTAAGCTATAAACACAAGTGTAAAGTAAGTTTTAACAGATCTTATTTCGAGAAGTACCTGCATACTTCGATTGGAAATTTTATCCGTTTTAATCAAAGTTATGTTGAACATGAAATTCTGTCTTCATATCTATTAATGAATTTTTTAAACCGACAGTATGTATGTTTCAATTGGAGTTAATTAATACTGACTCTGAATGCATTTTATTAACTATTTAATCATGCAAGGTTCTGGATTTAAAAATATTTCCATCATGTGGTTAAACCAATTACCTTTTTCATAGTCCAATGAAAGAATTTAAAAATTTAAAATATGAAAAAATCAGTAATCATTGCCTTTGTTTTAGTTATGACAATTGGGTCAGGTTATGCTCAAAGGGGTGGTGGCGATCCAGCTGCCAGAATTCAAAAAGAAATAAATGATTTAACCAGGGAATTATCCCTCTCGAAAGATCAGGTTGCAAAGGTTACCCCGATTATAAATGAAGCTCAGAAGAAACAGGAAGAAGCTTTACAGAAAATGCGTGATGGAGGCAATGTTGACCGCGAAAAAATGCACGAAGAGCGGGTAAAGCTGGTGGCCGAAACCGATAAGCAAATAAAAGCCGTATTAACAGCTGAGCAAGGCGTAAAGCTTGATGCATACCGGAAGGCAAAAGCTGTAGAAAGAGCCAAATCTAACAAACCTCCGCGATAATATACCTTTTACTTTAGATTAATATCTTTTTGAACGGGTACCCAAAGGTAACCAAACCTTCGGTAACTGTTTTTCTTCTCGTTTCAAACAGAGAAACAGGTTTGCAATACCCGGAAATCCTTTTTCCCTTCAGGTAGATGTACCTTTTTAGTCATTTCATCTGAAGAACAGAATAAATTGACCATGTTACCCGGCGTAGTAATTACAGCTGACAGAAAAAATGAAACAGGCATTAACCCTCCTGTTATTCCTGCCGAAGATTTTAGCTACCTAACATTCAATGTTGCTGATTATATGGAAGCTGATGCCGTTCACACTGATGCGAGAGAAGTTTTGCCGGAAACATCAGAAGCTGACTATAGTTATTTGAAATTCAATAGTAACGACTATAGGACAGATTCAGAATTAATTTGGTGCGAAGAATCAGAATTACCGGCAAACGAAAATAATGCTTTTATTATTTCAACACCTGAGCCAGTAGCAATTGAGCTTGAGTATCTCAGATTTGATGTTACCTATTACATCAACAACAATATGGAAGAAACTGCCGGGATTGGAAATCTTCCTTTAGAAGAAACTAATACCGGCAATCAGTCCTTAATGACAGCACTGGATGAATCAAAAACTGATTCAGATTACCTTAAATTCGCTGTGGCAAAATATTATAATCCAGACTACCTGACTTACACAGAACTGTTTGAATCACCGGAAGAATAATCCAGGATTAAAAGTAAGCTGGAAGCGGTTTGGTAACAATTTCCAATACCAGAATCGGGGGCTGTCTCACAAACGGGATAGCCTCCAATCTTTTGAATATGCTGCTCCTGTGAATTATTATCTGTAATTTTTAAATATTCATCATTCGCTAACCGTCTATCAGAATTTTCGTTTATCTTGTAGATCTGTCTTTGATTAATTTCTAATCATGTGTATGCGCTATATTCTGGTCACCAGCCTCGAAAAGATCGAATCCAAATTCGCTCTTCCATCTCAAAATATAATAATTGAATACAATTATAATATCTCTCCTGGCCTTTACACACCGGTAATCACCAGCGACAAACCAAAAGAATTGCAGCTCTTCAAATTCGGTTTAACTCCCTTTTGGGCAAAACACGAAATGAATCTTTTCAATGCCCGTGCCGAAGGCGATTTCAACAAAGAGGATAACCCGGCTTTCAGAGGTGGAACCGGTATTATTCAAAAAAAAGAATTCCGCAAATCTATTCGTACCCAACGCTGCATTGTTATAGCCTCCGCCTTTATCGAAGGGCTTTCAAACCCAGGTTTATCAAACCCATACCTTGTTTACTTGCGCAACCATCTGAATCCGTTTGCTTTTGCCGGCATCTGGGATATTTGGTTTAATCCTCAAACAGGCAAGCAAGAAAGAAGTTTCAGCATTATAACCACTACGGCAAACAGCTTACTACGGCAAATTGGAAATCTGCGCATGCCTGTAATTCTCACAGCCGGTGAATCCGTAAAATGGATTAATTCCGGAACCGAATTATCTCAAATTACCTGTTTGCTAAAACGCTATGATTCAAAACTTATGAATGGCTACCCGATCAGTACCCGGATTAAGAATCCGGACGAAAACGACAGGCAGCTCATTCAGCCTGCTGGCCCAAGGCTATTGACTGAAGAAAGCGCCCAGGAACTACCAAAACTTGAAATGCATGGATACTACCATTCCAAAAAACGGCCAACTTCTTCAGAACCGCTATCTACTATGGCTGAACGATTAGAGTCAGGCAAAAAATAATACCAATGTGAATTTTATAACAGGTCAAAGGCTGTTTTGAAATTCTGTAGTGGTAAATACCAATCAGAAATTCGTTTAGTTCTCCCGATATTTACCGGGATGGACTATTTTGAATTTCAAATCGGTATAAGATATCTGATTAAAGATGAACAAGTTAAAATCGAATCACAGGGTGCATAAAATAATTTTTACAGCTATTTAAATAAATCTGGGAATAAACGTAAAAATGTATTATATTTGCATAGCATAATAGTATGTATGAACATTCATACAAAGTAATCATTTAATCTCTCTTAATCATGAAAAAAAAAATTACTTTCAACTTTTTTACGGGAAGCAAAAAAACGACGTTCCTGGCTTTGACAGGAGTATTGTTTATTATTTCGGTCTTTTTTATCGGATGTTACCAGTTCAGATCTATCAATCAGCCGAGTGAGGGGTATACAAATAGCTACTTTGATGTACCTATCGTTGCAGAGCGGGATGAGGATCCTGGATTAGGTGACAATGAATGGGCAAATGTATTGAAAAATATAGGTTTGTTCGGAGTCATGATACCTAACGGATGGACTGTAGATAATAATATTCCTTATACAATTATATCAAAAAATCCTGCTTTAAGCAATACAGGTCTCCTTGTGTTTAATTTCCAGCATACCAAAACCTTACAAGACTCAATTCCTGCCTTACCCGGATATCATTGGTGGGGAGCTATAACGGACCGTACTGCTGAATTGACCGAATTTGACAGTTTATATTTCACACCGCGGATAAGAACTGACGGCCAAACGGGCTCGTTCATGTTAAGGTATGCTATAGGAGATAAAGATTACTGGGACAGGAATCCTGCCGATCAGTATAATTATGGCGGAGGTCTGTCTGATCCTATCGGAATCACCATAACCAGTGATGTTGGTATATCTGAACTGTTAAGCAAAGCAAACGTATCCGTTTACCCAAACCCTACCGAAGGATTATTGCATGTAAATTTTAACGGCTACAAAAAAGAAATTATAGACCTGAATATTTTCAATTCAAAAGGGCAACTTGTAATGACCGATGAAATACTCAAGAGCAGGAATGAATATAACTTATCCGGACTTCCAAAAGGAGTGTACTTTGTTGAGCTTAAAAGTGGAACGAATAAATCAAACTCAAAGATAGTGCTTAAATAATCCTTTGGTTTAATCCGGCTGCGGGTATTTTACCTATATACGGGTAAGATATCTGAAGTTATAATTTTTCAATTCTGATGAGAAAGGCTTTTTTGAGTTTTATATTTTTATTGCTTGTTACATCCGGTTATGTCTGTTCGCAGGTATTGCCTGACTCAGTTTTTAACTCACTGCTGAGGAAATATAACGGTGGCTGGATAGCAGGAGATGCAACATTTTCGATTTCGTTGCCTGGTCAAAAAACAATATGGCTGTTTGGCGACAGTTTCATAGGAACTGTTAATCCGGATAGTTCAATTGCTCCCGGATCATCCTTTATCCGTAATTGTGCGGTTCTGCAGGATGGAGATTCTCTAAGAGCATTATTCGGCGGCACTTTTAGTAATCCAACAGCATTTGTACCTTCTGTTAAACCTGATTCAGCATGGTACTGGCCTGAGCATGGCCTTATGGAGAATGACACACTTAAAATCTTTTTATCGGAATTTGTACTGGCAAACGGTCCGGCGGGATTTAACTTTAAATATTCAGGACTGTATATTGCCTCTTTCTCATACCCTGACCTGATATTAGTTGATCTGAAGAAAATGCCCTATTACAACCTGAACGGGGTTTGCTATGGCAACAGTGTGCTGGTCGATAACGGCTATACCTATATTTACGGGAGAAAAGAAACGGATACGGTTTACCATATCCCCTATCCTCATATAGCCCGTGCAGTTGAAGGAAATATTGCAGGTTCCTGGGAATTTTACAATGGTAGCAGCTGGGTAAATAACCCTGCCGAATCAATCAAGATAAGCTCCCAGGCTGTATCGCAGGAGTATGGCGTTTTCCGGCTAAATACTAAATATGTGCTTCTCAGCCAGGAAATCTGGTTCTCCGCCAAAATTCACTCCTACACCTCCGCTTTACCTGAGGGCCCATGGGCTAACAAAAAGCTTCTTTACGAAACTCCTATCCTGTATGCCAATACATTTACATATAATGCGTTCCCGCATGCTCAGTTTAACGAAGGCGATAAACTGCTGATATCCTATAATACAAACGGAAATTTTTGGGATATCTTTACTAATGTTGAGATCTATCGTCCCCTTTTTATAAGGGTTCCTTTCACAATGATTGATCCCACATATGTTTCAACAAAAGAGTTTCCTCAAAAAAAAAATAATTCCGGGGAAATAACTTTGTTTCAGAATTATCCGAATCCTGCTGATCTCGTTACAAAAATTATATTTATTGTTACCAGTAGGAGCTTCGTGAGCCTAAAGTTAAATACCGTTGAAGGCAAAGAGATACAATCCTATGTCAATAAAATTCTCGATCCGGGAAACTATAATGTAGATATTGATCTAAGGAAATTAAAGAGTGGTGTTTACAGCTATAGTATAAATAATTCATGCTTCAAACTTATTAAAAACTAAAAAGTAGTTCAGGCACTTATCTTCATATATGTGTGATCAACTTAATATCAAAAAACTAAAAAATGAGTTTTACCATT
The DNA here is from genome assembly GCA_038213495.1 of Bacteroidales bacterium. Lineage (GTDB taxonomy): Bacteria > Bacteroidota > Bacteroidia > Bacteroidales > UBA4417 > UBA4417. The sequence goes on along the minus strand of JBBQSY010000005.1, from coordinate 22,663 downwards.
GACCATAAAAGTTCCATTCCACTGCATGCCCAGGTTGAAAATCTGCTTCGGGAACTTATTGCGTCAGAGGAGTATAAAAAAGGCAAATTTCTCCCCAATGAAGTGAATTTTGCCAAACAATTAGGCATCTCGCGCAACACGGTAAGACAGGCTACCAATAAGCTTGTATACGAAGGCTTGCTGATCCGCAAAAAAGGAGTAGGCACCAAAGCAGCAGACCAAAGCGTTGATACCCGCATAAATAACTGGCTGAGCTTTACACAGGAGATGAATTCTAAAGGTATTCAGATTAAAAATTATGAAATCAACACCGATTGGATTGAAGCCAGCGAAGAAATAGCAGAGTTTTTCAGAATCCCGGCCGGAAAGAAAATACTAAAAATGACCCGTTTGCGCGGAAGGGAGGAATATCCTTTTGTCTATTTCATTTCCTATTTTCATCCTATGGTTGGGCTTACCGGTAATGAAGATTTTTCGAAACCCCTTTATGAAATTCTTGAAAAAGAGCATTCGGTAATTGCAAAATTATCCAAAGAAGAAATCTCTGCCAGGCCGGCAGATAAATTTCTGGCCAATAAACTTAATATTAATACGGGTGATGCCATTCTGAAAAGGAAGCGATATGTGTATGATCCGGGGGGCCGGCCAATTGAATATAATTTAGGATATTACAGGGCCGACAGTTTCGTATATACTATTGAAAGTGAGCGGGAAATTTAGCCTTAACCGGAAGTCTAAAAATTCAGATACCTGCAAATCGGATGAATTGTGTTAACTGTACAAATGTGCTGACTAGTTATAAAAACAAGTAATCATAATGAAAATAGCAATCATTTATTTCATCATTTTTCTGTCAGCTGCAGCAGTTTACGGACAACAGCGGACAATTTCGGGCACAGTAACTGATGCTTCGGATGGCAAGTCGATACCTGGAGTAACCATTTTGGTAAAAGGCACATCTATTGGCACAACCACTGATATGAATGGGACATACAGCCTGAAAATCAATGAGAGTGCCAAACTGCTGGGGTTCACTTTCATCGGGATGAAGGCCATTGAACTCCCTGTCACAGCTTCGAATGTAATTAACGTTAGCATGGAATCCGAAGCGGTAAATCTTGACGAGGTAGTTGTGATTGGATATGGTTCTGTAAAAAAGAGTGACCTTACCGGTTCTGTTGCTTCTATCCGCACTGATGATTTGAAGAAAATACCCGTTAATTCATTCGACCAGGGTATACAGGGCAAAGTTTCGGGAGTACAGGTAACCCAGCTGTCATCACAGCCGGGGGGCGCCATGTCGCTACGAATACGTGGAGGCAACTCCATAATGGCCGGAAATGAACCTTTGTATGTAATTGATGGAGTACTTATCGAAAGCCAGGTTGATATGTCGTGGATAGGCTCACCCTCTCAAAACGGACTCAGCTCAATCAATCCGAATGACATTGAATCCATGGAAATATTGAAAGATGCTTCAGCAACCTCCATTTATGGAGCCAGAGGCGCTAATGGCGTAGTTCTTATCACTACTAAACGAGGAAAGAGCGGACGTGATAATATCACATTTGAAACCTATTTTGGTGTGCAGAAAAAAGCAAAGGATATTAATGTTATGAACGCTTCGCAATTCGCCAGACTCTATGATGAAGCCGGATATAACGCAGACACTGCTTTTTATATACCGGTATATCCGAATCCGGATAGTTTGGGCACCGGCACCGATTGGCAATCAGAAATATACAGAATGGCTCCGATCCAAAACTATCAATTGAATTTTTCGGGAAGCAATGAAAAGACTACCTATGCATTGAGTTCCGGTTATTACAACCAGGGAGGAATTATCTACGGATCTGATTTTAAACGATATTCTTTCAGAATGAACCTCGACAGAAAGATCATCGACAAATTAAGTGCCGGTTGTAACCTCAGTTTCACCCAAACCAAGTCGAATACCGTACCAACCGATACTCCGGGTGGGTTTTTCCCCGGGGTTGTAAATACATCGCTTATCTTTAATCCGGCACTGCCTGTTTATGATGTCAGTGGAGAGTATACATTAACAGATCCCAATGCTGACGCATGGCTTGACAACCCGGTCGCCGTTACCAGGGATGTTAAAGCCATTGATAAAGCCAACCGCTTGCTTGGAAATGCTTACGTGGAATACTCAATCCTGAAAGATATTAAATTCCGGACAAGTTTAGGAGTGGATTTGTATCACTCATTACAGGATATGTACACGCCCCGGTATGTTTATTCGGGTTCGTTTAATGACGGACAGGCCCGGTTTGTTTCAAGTGATTTTGAAACCCAGATTTTTGAGAACCTTCTTACTTATAATAAAACATTTAATACAATACACAAAATAAATGCGGTTGCCGGGTTCACTTATCAGAGAAACAATTCACGCACCTTTATTGATATTGCTACCGGGTTTCCCAACGACATATTAGAATATTATGGCATTCAGAACGCAACAAATCTGCCTACCATATATTCTTCATTCAGTGAATCATCAGTTGTATCCTATCTGGGCAGGGTAAATTATAATGTTAAAGAAAAGTACCTGTTTACGGTAACAGGCCGTGTTGATGGGTCGTCAAGATTTGGTGCTAACAACAGGTATGCTGTTTTCCCATCAGCCGCATTTGCCTGGAGAGCATCGGAAGAAGACTTTTTGAAGAATATTGACCAGATTTCCAATCTCAAAGCCAGGATCAGTTATGGCATCAGCGGGAATGACCGCATAGCCAATTATGCTTTTATACGAACAATATCTTCCTCCGTTTATTATTTCAACAACTCCTTTGCAGCAACAGGATTTGCACCTGATAATCCCGGAAACGATAATTTAAAGTGGGAAACAACACGGCAAGTGGATGCCGGACTTGATATTGGTTTCATTAAGAACAGGATAGGATTCACAATAGATTATTATAACAAGGAAACTTCCGACCTGCTGTATTATTTTAACCTGCCATGGGCAACGGGCTACAACTCGTACCTTAAAAATATTGGCCGGTTAAAAAATACAGGACTCGAATTTGCCCTGAATACCATCAACTTCCTAAAAACTGACTTCAAATGGAACACAACAGCCAATATTTCCTTTAACAGAAATAAAATCACTGATTTGAAAGGCACCGAACTCTACATTAATAATGATACTTATAAATTAAAAATTGGCAATTGGGCCGTTATCAGAGAAGGAGAAGAGATGGGAAGTTTTTATGGTTTGGTTTCTGATGGAATATGGCAGACTGATGAAGCGGAAGAAGCCTCCGTTTATGGCAGCAAGCCCGGGGATTTCAAATATGTTGACAAGAATAATGATGGAAAAATAAATGCTGATGATTGCGGAATTATCGGGCATGCTTTGCCTGATTTTACATGGGGACTGAGTAACAGTTTCTCTTTCAAAAATATAACTCTCGATATTTTTCTGCAGGCAAGCCAGGGAAACCAGATACTCAACAGCAATCGCTTTGAACTGGAATCGGGCAATGGATTATCAAATGCTTCTGTTAAATTACTCGACAGGTGGACACCTGAGAATCCCAGTAATCTATATCCCCGGGCTAATCGTAATGCTGAATACCTGCATATGTCGGACAGATACCTGGAGGATGGCTCGTACATTCGTGTAAAAACGATCACCCTGGCTTATGACCTGCCTGAACGCCTGATGAATTATCTGAAAATGAAAAAGGTAAAAGTTTATGTTACGGCTCAGAATTTTTTCACTCTTACAAAATACAGTGGGTTTGATCCGGAAGTAGGATCATTTGGCATGGATAATACCCGTATGGGGTACGATTTTGGTTCATATCCTTCGGTGCGCACATTGATTTTCGGCGCTAGCATCAATTTTTAATTTTAAGACATTACAAATTTGCAAACCATGAAATACATATTAGTTATAACAGTCCTTATCTTCCTGGTGATAGCCACATCATGTAAAAAAGAACTCGAACTGGCTCCGCATCAGATATATTACGACAATTTTTATCAGAGCGAAGAAGACGCCCTGAGCGCGGTGAATTCAGTGTACGATGTGCTGGGCTCCGTAAACCTGTATTCAAGCTATCTTTGGCTGATACAGGACATTGGATCCGACGACTGCAGCGCACGGGCAACCTTGAATGATCCGAACCTTCATGAGTTTAACACATACAAAATACAAGCCTCGAATAATTACCTGGCCAGGATATGGCAGAGTTCTTACCTGGGAATCAGCAGGGCAAATGTTGTACTTGAAAAAGTACCTGGAATCAGGATGGATTCAGTTAAAAGAGACCGAATCACAGGAGAAGCCCGGTTCTTGAGGGCTTTGTACTATTTCAACCTGGTCAGGTTATTTGGAGAAGTACCTCTGGTTACAGTGCCGGTTTCCCCTGATTTGAACAGTGAAGAAATTTATCCTGCAAAATCTTCTGTAGATGCTATTTATTCATTGATAGTTGAAGATTTAAACCAGGCAGCAGCAACATTACCAGCCAGATACACGAATGCAAACGATAAAGGCCGGTCAACAAGTGGTGCTTCTTTAGGACTGCTATCGAAAGTTTACCTCACAAGAAAAGAGTGGGTAAACGCAAGCCTGACAGCTGCCAGAGTCATGGAGTCGAATGTATATAGCCTTCACGCCGATTATGCCGGTAATTTTAAAGAGGCAAATAAAAACGGCAAAGAATCAGTGTTCGAAGTGCAATTCTATAAAAAATCAACCATTGAAAATTCGCAGATGGTCCTTTCAGGCCTTCCCGGCATACAAGGATTGTTTAACGCCGGGGTCGAAATCATGTTGCCAACCCAGGACCTGTTAACTAGTTTTGAAACCGGTGACCACCGGAAAGAGGTGACTTTCTTCGACAATTATTGGTCATACGCTTTTGAGCCACACATCTGGAAGTATTGGGATCAGGATGCCTATAAACCGGCTGCCACAAGTCAATCTGGTGCTGATTTTATGGTAATGCGCTATTCTGAGATTCTACTTATTTATGCAGAAGCCCTTAATGAAGCAAACAGCGGCCCTACAGCTGAAGCATATGACGCCATTAACCAGGTCCGAAATCGGGCAAGAAACGGAATAAGCGATGTGCTTCCGGATTTGCTTGGACTGGATCATGACACTTTCAGGGCGGCAGTACTTAACGAACGTCGGCATGAATTTGTAAATGAAGGACAACGCTGGTATGACCTGGTGCGAACCGGAACTTTAATTGAAAGCGTGAAGAGAGCCAAAGGAGACGCAGCAAACCCTACCGAAAGCAATTACCTGTTTCCCATTCCCCAGCGTGAATTGGATAATAACAGGAATTTAAAGCAAAATGATGGGTATTAAAACGCTTTTTTACACATATGACGTAAGAAAACGCATTAGTCATAAAAAAGAGATGGAACATTTTAATTTCTTATACTAACAGAAAAGCAATATGAGAAAAAACATCCTGAAGCTTTAGCCATACGTATTCGCTCTTAATTAGTAAAAATAAGCCATTAAATCACTTCAATAAGCTCTCTTTTTACACCGATCAGACCACATTTCCCTTAGCTGTACTATATGATTCATACCATTTAAAATCAGGAGATCATTACTAAACAAATGAATATGGTGATAAAAAAAATCAATCAAATCAGCATAGTACTATTCCTGGCTATCTCGAATCTGAATACTATAGCCGGGACTGATAATATAGCTTCTTTTGCAAAAGTTACCGCATCTTCAATTTTAAACAACCAGTTTAACGCCGACAATGTTAAGGATGGACTGATTGGAGTTACAAACAAAGGAGAATGGGCCTGTGAAGGGGTTACAACCGATTGGGGCTACGTGCGTTTTCCATGGATACAACTGGATTGGGATCACCCTCAGGCTATTGATAAAATACTTCTCTTTGACAGGCCTTCATTAGATGAGCATATTGCAAGCGGTAAACTTGTTTTTAGTGATGGGAGCGAAGTCTGGGTAGATGAAATTCCAAATGATGGTACAGTTAAACTGGTGAAGTTTGAAACTAAAAATATTACCTCAGTTCGTTTTATTACCACCGATGGCAAGGGTAAGGACCTTGGATTTTCCGAAATTGAAGTGTATCCTGCCCGTTCACTGAAAACAGACTATGTAGGGTGGGTTGATCCGTATATTGAAACTAACAGGGGGCGTTATATTTTCTTTATAACCGGTGCCAGGCCTTTTGGAATGATAGGAGCAGCTCCACATACCAGAAACAAAAATCAGAACGGTGGTGGATATAATTATAATGAGAAAGAAGTATTAGGCTTTGGACAAATACATAGCTGGATGTTGTCGGGGATTGAAATAATGCCGGCTGCCAATACTGTTAATCCAACCGGGGGAGAAAAGGCATGGAAATCAGAATTTAGCCATGATGACGAGTTGGTGCAACCGGGATATCAGCGAATCTACCTGAAACAACCAGGTACCTGGGTAGAATTAACTGCTACTGAAAGAGTTAGTTTTTATCGTTTCAGGTATACAAAGGAAATGCCGACACAAATTCTGATAAACCTGGCCGGATATATGTGTAACAGCACTATGGCCAATGCCGCTGTTAAAATAAATAATGAAAAAGAATTTGAAGGCTCTTTTAGTTCTGTTAGTCGCTTTTGGGGAGGACCAAAAGATGTAAGGGTTTACTTTATAGTACAATTTAACAAAACAGTTAAATCATTCGATGGGTGGAGAGGGACAACATTATTAAATAACCTGAATGAGCTAAAAGGAGATAGCATAGGAGTTTCAGCAAAATATGATGTAAAAGCAGGGGATGAAATAAAAATGAAGGTGGCAATATCTTACACAAGTATTGAGAATGCACGTAATAATCTCGTGGCCGAATGCTCTTCATGGGATTTTGATGCCATACAGGATGAAACAAGGCAGGTATGGAATGATTGGCTGGGAAAGATTGATGTTTATGGAGGATCTATTGATCAGAAGATCAAGTTTTATACCGACTTATGGCATGTGCTTCTGGGCCGTCAGAAGATTAATGATGTGTCAGGAGATTATCCTGACAGAACCACCGGTAAGCGGGAAGGTAATTTTACCGAAGCTGTTTTTAAAGTCAGGCAGGTTTCTAAAGACAGTAACGGGAAGCTTAAGTTTAATATGTACAGTTCTGATGCCTTCTGGCTGACGCAATGGAATCTCAATATTTTATGGGGATTAGGCTGGCCGGAAGTGCAGGATGAATTGTCTTCATCCATGATACAATATGCCGATAATGGCGGGTTGTTACCGCGTGGTCCCTCAGGCGGCGGATATTCCTATATTATGACCGGTGATCCGTCGGCTAACCTGGTTGCAGGAACTTTTCAAAAAGGCATGCTAACAAAGGTGGATGCAAACCATGCCTTTGAAGTACTCAAGAGAAACCAGATGCCCGGAGGAATGCTCGGCAATAAAGAGGATATAGCCTTTTATATAAAACATGGTTGGTGGAAGGATAATGCAGGCATCACTATTGAAGCCGCTTTCCAGGACTGGGCTGTCGCTCAAATGGCATACAAACTTGGTAAAAAACAGGATTACAAATATTTCTCCAGGAGATCACAGGGATGGAAAGCTTGTTTCAATCCGTCCCAAAGCCTGTTATTTCCTAAAGATAGTAACGGTGCTTTTATTCACAATGATCCATTGAGTGGCGCAGGCTGGATCGAAGCCAATGCCTGGCAGGCAACATGGGGTGTATCACATGATATTCCGGGTTTAGCTGCATTAATGGGTGGTAATGACAATCTATGCTTCAAGTTGAATTACGCATTTGAAAAAGCGGCACCCCAGGATTTTGTTTTTGATTATAATGACGGGTATGTCAGCTATGCAAACCAGCCTGGATTATCAAATGCTCATGTATTTAATTATGCAGGAAAACCCTGGCTGACACAGTATTGGGTAAGAAAAGTAAAGGAACAGGCTTACGGCGGAGTTACACCAGACCTGGGCTATGGGGGGCACGATGAGGACCAGGGACAGATGGGTGCCTTAAGTGCTTTAATGTCCATTGGATTATTCAGCTTACAGGGAAATGTTTCCGCAACACCGGTTTACGAAATAACCAGTCCTGTATTCGACAGCATTACACTAAGACTCGATCCCCGGTATTACAGCGGTAAGTTGTTTACAATACTAACCCACGACAATTCACAGGCGAATTCGTTCATTCAGAGTACACGGCTGAATGGAAAGCAATGGAATAACTTTTGGTTTACGCACGAAGAATTTGCTAAAGGAGGAAAACTTGAAATATGGTTAGGAGATCAACCAAATAAAAGATGGGGCATCGAAAATTTACCCCCGGTGACAGAGTAAAGATAAATAGCGACTAGTGCCTGTTGATAAAATTATGCTTAAGAAATATTTTAGTCCATCTTAAAAAAATAAAGATTTGATTCCAAATTTCAATAAAAGTCCGGAAGTGCAGGTAAAAGGCAAGGAAAAAGACTTTTTCGCCGGTTGGGAAACCATTATTAATCAATTGAATAAGGAATTATCTGAAAATTCCAAGCCAAAAAAAATAATTGTAGTTGAATGTTACCAAGGGATTAATAATGATGAAGTATTTGGTTCACTTGTTGAAGGCTTATCTCCTGATAGTGCTTTTCTGACATCGGAAGCCATGCTTCCTGAAGACGAAATCCGAAAGATTACATTTCCTGATGTCACTGACGACAGAATATTCGGGTATATCACCAGGCTGAATATGGAAGACTTTTATGATCCTGAAAAATTGGTTACTTTGAGAACTAAAATTCTCTCAAAAGAAAATGGTACAATTCTTATTTATGGTGCAGGAGCAGCGATGATTTTTCCGGATTCAGACTTGCTGATCTATGCTGATATGGCCCGGTGGGAAATTCAGCATCGAATGAAAAGGCATGAAGTCTGTAACCTAGGGATTACGAATTCCGATGAGAATTTCGAGAGCCAATACAAAAGAGCCTATTTTGTGGACTGGAGAGTATGCGACAGGCTCAAGAAAAAAATCATAGGCAAGTGGAATTATATTCTCGATTCAAACCTGAAAAACAGTCCTGTCATGATTTCATCAGATGCTTTTTCGGAGGGAATGAAACAAACGGTCAGCAGGCCTTTCAGTGTGGTACCGTTTTTTGATGCCGGCCCATGGGGAGGACAGTGGATGAAAGAAACCTTTGATCTGGACAAAGATTTGGAGAATTATGCCTGGTGTTTCAATTGTATTCCGGAAGAAAACAGTATTTACCTCCGATTCGGTGAAACGAGGTTTGAAACTCCGGCCATAAACCTGACTTTTTCAAAACCTGTTGAACTGCTTGGCGACGCTGTCCATGCACGATTTGGAGATGAGTTTCCTATACGGTTCGATTTTCTGGATACAATAAAAGGTGGAAATCTCAGTGTTCAGGTGCATCCTGTTACCGAATATATACAGGAGAAATTTGGCATCAATTATACACAGGATGAAAGCTATTACATTCTGGAAGCTGATACTGAAGCCAGTGTATACCTTGGAATAAAAGAAGGAATTGAACCGGAAAGTATGATAGAGGCTTTAAGGGATTCAGATACTAATTCTACAAATTTTAACGATACAGTTTATATTCAGAAATGGCCGGCTAAAAAACACGATCATTTTTTAATTCCGGGAGGAACGATCCATTGCTCCGGTAAAGGCTGTCTGGTACTCGAAATCAGCGCCACCCCCTACATTTTCACTTTTAAGCTTTGGGATTGGGGACGGCTTGGCATGGACGGCAGGCCCAGGCCTATTAATATAGATCACGGGATTCAGAATATAAAATGGAACAGGACCACTCAATGGGTCGAAAATAACCTTGTAAATAAAATTGAAGTAATCAGTAAAGGTGACGGGTGGCGCGAGGAAAAAACAGGACTTCACAAACGGGAATTTATTGAAACCAGACGCCATTGGTTCACAAATAAAGTGCTTCACCACACAAATGAAGGCTTAAATGTGTTGGCCCTGGTTGAAGGCCGTGAAATTATAGTGGAGAGCCCCGTTGGCTTATTTGACCCTTTTATTGTTCATTATGCAGAAACATTTATAGTACCCGCCGTAGTTGGAGAATATACCATCAGACCTTTTGGTGAATCAGAAGGTAAGGAGTGTGCGACAATTAAAGCGTACGTAAGAGTAAACGGATAAAACAAAAATCTATGAAAAAGGAAACCTCAATCAAACAATTTTTACCGGTAATCTTCTCATTCTATGTAATGGGATTTGTTGATGTGGTTGGCCTCGCCACAGGTTACATAAAAAAGGATTTCGGACTTTCAAATGGCGTAGCTCAAATACTTCCTTTCATGGTTTTTATTTGGTTTGCACTCTTAGCCATACCAACCGGGGTGTTCCAGGATAATAGGGGGAAACGCCTTACTGTAAATATTGGGATGGTGATAACAGGACTTGGCGTTCTGATTCCTTTTTTTTATTACTCTTTATTAACAGCTATTATAGGATTTGCAGTGTTAGGGATAGGCAACACCATACTCCAGGTATCAGCCAACCCACTCTTACTTGATATTTCTTCGGATGAAGGAAAAGCCGCCAACCTTAGTTTATCACAATTTATCAAAGCAATAGCATCCATGTTAGGTCCCATTCTTGCAGCGGGCCTGGCACTTTATACAGGAGACTGGAAGTATATTTTTCCGGTATATGCAATCCTATCATTTTCTTCAGCGTTATGGTTAAACTCCGTAAAAATTGAAGAGTCGAAACCAGATAAGGCAAGAGCGACTATCCGAAGCGTATTTTTATTGTTAAAAAACCCGTATATACTGATCATGGTATTCGCCATATTTTTTATGGTTGGTTTTGATGTAACGATGAACACAAGTATCGCCAATTTTTTGAGCAATCGCTTTTCAATCAGTATTGAATCCGCAAGTTTAGGGATCAGTATTTATTTCGCTTCACTCATGGCTGGCCGGTTCATCGGAGCATTTCTTCTTCGGAAAGCAGATGCGAAATTATCCCTGGTAGCAAGCACTTTAATTGCATTAATCGGACTCATAGGAATAATCATCAGCCATGACCTGTTGATTTCGAGGATCATGATCTTTGTTGCCGGGTTTGGATTTTCAAATGTATTCCCAATCATGTTCGCGATTATTGTTCAGCGAAAACCTGATTATGCCAACGAACTTTCGGGACTGATTATACTTGCCGTTTGCGGCGGCGCCATCATTCCTCCTGTCGCAGGATTATTAAGTGATATGTTTTCGATTACGGCAAGTATATATGTTTTACTTGCATGTATTTCTTATGTAGGTTTTGCAACGTATTATGCAATGAAGGAATAGATGGTAATGGACATTTACAAGATCCACAAATTAAGCTGTCGGGGTAAAACTAATACTGAATAATAACAATAAAGTTGAATCCAGTTCAAAATGGGAAAGCTACTACACAGGAGAATCCAGGTATTTATAATAGTGATTTTAACTTTTTTTTCGGGTGGATTTGCCACCGGACAAAATCCGAGCACTGCCAAATCGGAAGCAGGTAAAGCAACAGTTGATCAAAGATTTACCAGGTTATTTGCACGCGACTGTTGTGGGGTAACAGGTGCCGACGGAGAATATTCGGTTCTTCTTCCTGACGGTCGCACGGTCTGGATCTTTGGCGATTCATTCCTGGGGACAGTTAAACCTGACAGGTCGCGCGACAAAAGAACCCCCTGGTTTATACGTAACTGCATGGCAGTGCAGGATGGAGATTCTTTGTACACACTTTACAATGTGATTGATGGATGGGAATCCTCCCTGGTAATTCCCCCCGGCGCTCCTAAAGGAAAGCAGTTTTCGGAAGATTCTCTCTGGTATTGGCCGGGTGACGGCTTTATCGAGAACGGCAAGTTAAAAGTATTCATGACTGCATTTTACCAGGCAATTCCCGGGAACTGGGGATTCAGGTGGGTAAGTGCGAATATTGCAACTTTTTCACTTCCTGATATCAAACTGGAACGAATTGACCATTTTTCGTACCCCGGAGAAAAAGAAGTTCATTGGGGGCATGCCGTATGCGACGGGGATAAGAAATACACGTTTATATACGGTGCAGAAGACAAGAGTAAAAACCTGTATGTAGCCCGTGCCCCAAAAAATGACATTTTAGCTCCTTGGGAGTTTTATACCGGTGAAGATTGGGTAAGGGACTCCAAACTCGCAAAGCCTATGCTGGCTATACAAGGATCGGAACAGTTCAGTGTATTTCGAATTAAAAATAAATATGTGCTACTGGTGCAGGAAGGGGGATTTATGAGTGGGGAAATCTGTTCCTATTATTCTGATTCTCCATTTACGGGATGGAAAAACAGGAAGGTTCTGTGTAACACCCGGCTTCCGGATGAAGTAATATCAACCAAAAATCTGTTTGCATACAACAGCCTCGCGCATCCGCAATTTATTACCAACGGGGAATTGCTGATTTCTCAATGTATAAATAGTTTCGAAGTAGAAGATGTATTTCAGGATGCCAGCAAATATCGGCCTGTTTTCCTGAGAGTTCCGCTAAAGAGAATTTTTGAGAAATAACCTATCGTTCTGAAAAACCATACTTCAAATGAGAATGAGAAATATACTTTTAACCCTGGCAATCCTGGTTACCCTGATTTCAGGTGTATCTGCTCAGAAACAATTCATACTGGCTTCAAAGAATATTGCAAAACCCGATACGGTCTGGGTATTTACGCCATCCGACTATTCAGCAAACCCGGCTAAGTCATATCCCCTGATATATCTATTACACGGCTGGAGTGGCACGTACCATCAATGGAATGATATCATGGATTGCCAGAGATATGCCGATAAATATGGCTTTGTTATTATTTGTCCCGACGGACTTTATGATTCGTGGTATATCAACAGCCCGGCCATAAAACAAAGTCAATATGCTGATTTTTTCTTCCTTGACCTTATGCCTTTTATATCAAAAACGTATCACATTGACAGCAAAAATGTTTTTATCACAGGCTTGAGTATGGGCGGACATGGTGCTTTATACCTGTTCGAACAGAAACCCGAACTTTTCAGAAGTGCCGGTAGCCTGAGTGGCGTGCTGGATTTAAGTCACAACAGGAATGATTACCGGATAAGCGAATATTTAGGATTAAAAGCTGGCCCCTCTGACGAAAAAGTTTTAACAGCCTATTCCGTATCCGGGAATATCGACAAAATATTCAGATCAGGGAAAGAGATCATTTTCAGTTGTGGCACCACTGATCCGTTTTATAAAATAAATAACAATTTCAGGGTAAAATGCGACGAGAGTGAAGTTAAAGCAACCTATATTTCGAGTCCCGGAGCACATGATTATGCATTTTGGAAATCGGCCATTGGATTTCATTTCGAATTCTTCAGGAATAGGATTACAGTACAGGAATAGTTCCTGAAGAACTTAAACAGATCAAATTACATTTTGGATAATAAATCAGTGAACCTTGATTTCAAATTAGTATATCAAGATTATTATTGTTTACCAAAATTTCAACAGAAAATATAACTGTTCCGACATCCTGTTGTTTTTCAATCTCATAGCTGTATATTGTTTATCAAAATAAATCTATATGAATAACTCTAAAACCGGGTTAATAAAAAAGTGCAAAAAAACCTGAACAGGTATTCTACGTGTTTTTGTCTTTTGACCACAGCATAATCCATTCTGTGCTTCATTTCCGATACTTCACTAAATAAATCTTCTAAAAATAACTTTTTGACTTTATCTGTTATAGTTTCTATAAAACGGATTAATTGGTAGATCTTCTCTAAAATTCCAAAGAAAAATAAAACCTTGGTAAAAAAAGCTTTAAAGAGCGGGTATCCGAAAATCAGGTCTCAGAATTAGAGAATGGAATTCAAATTGAAAATGCCACAACTTTTCCTTCATAATAAAAATCATTACGTTATGTAACTTATCCGGACTTTTTACGTCAGAAGATATATGCACGCTGGTTTTATAAAAACTGAATACTAGTTAAAGGTTTTCATCGTTTATAAAGGGTACTCTATTGAGAACTGAGCTATTGGCCTTTTGCCATAAAAAGTGACCGCGTTTGCAGGATATAATGAGGAATCGGAGGAATTTTTAAACATACAATTCCTCATCTGAATAAAAACAACAAAGTCATGATCCGTCTGAACGGAATTAATAAATCATACATCACGGGCAACAATAAATTGCATGTTTTAAAGGGTATTGACCTCAATATTCAGGCCGGAGAGTTTGTGTCCATTATGGGATCTTCAGGTTCCGGGAAATCGACACTTCTGAATATTGTAGGAATCCTCGACGGGCATGATACAGGAGAATATTATCTTGACAATACTCTTATTGGTAACCAGAGCGAAACCAAAGCTGCCGGACTGCGAAACCAGTATATTGGGTTTGTCTTCCAATCCTTCAACCTGATTTCGTTTAAAAACGCTATGGAAAATGTTGCTTTACCTCTGTATTATCAGAATGTCAGTCGTAAAAAACGCAACCGCATTGCTATGGAATATCTTGAGCGTATGGGACTAGCCGAATGGGCTGAGCATATGCCAAATGAGTTGTCGGGTGGACAAAAACAACGCATTGCTATTGCCCGCGCACTGATTTCGAAGCCGAAAGTAATCCTTGCTGATGAGCCTACCGGAGCTCTAGACACTACTACTTCCTTCGAAGTGATGCAGATACTAAAGGAAATCAATAAAGAGGGCATCACCATCATTATTGTAACACACGAAAACGACATCTCGCATATGACTAACCGCATCATCCACCTGAAAGACGGGCTGATTGAAAGTGAGGTTCATAATGGGGAAAACGCGGGAGTTGCCTGATAAAATATGTCAACAAAGTACCATGTTGAGAATTCCAGTTCAAAATGCAGATTATAGCCTCCCTTAGTAAACCATGGCTGTACTCAAAAAAAAACACCATAACGAGAGTATATAATCCGAACCCTGATTAGTAAAACCTTTGTACTTTGATTTTTTTTAGAAGAGACTAAAACTAAAAATAATGTTCGATACGGATAAATGGCAGGAAATCTTCAGTACCATCAGCAAGAATAAGCTCAGGACATTCCTTACGGGCTTCAGTGTGGCATGGGGAATTTTTATGCTTATGATCCTGCTCGGTTCAGGCAACGGTTTGCAGAATGGGGTGCAGAAGCAGTTCGAATCGTCGGCAACCAATACAATATGGGTTTGGAACGGGCAAACGAGCATGGCATATAAAGGCATGAAACCAGGAAGAAACATTCAACTGGTGAATGAGGATTACGATGCAGTTAAAAGAACGGTCAAAGGAATTGACAAGAGTTCATCGCGATACAATATCTGGGGAACCAACACATTATCCTATAAAAAACAGTTTGGGAGTTTCAATGTAAGGAATGTTTACCCGGATTATGGTGAGATCGAAAAGATAAAAATAATTAAAGGCAGATATATAAACCAGCCCGACATCGACGAATTCCGAAAGGTAACCACCATCAGCACCATGGTCGAGGAAGCTTTATTCAAAGGGGAAGACCCGATGGGCAAATACATCAATGTGAATGGTGTTCCGTTTAAGGTGGTGGGAACCTTTACCGACGACGATAACAGAGGCGATGACAATATGCGCCTGATATACCTTCCGATCAGTACAGCACAGCGGGTATTTTCGGGTGACAACCGCATCAATACCATTGCTTTAACAGTAGGGGATGCTTCGGTTGAGGAGAGCAAGCTAATTGAACAAAATGTAAGGACCAAACTGGCAACACTTCATAAATTCGATCCCACTGACCCTCGTGCTATCTTCACATGGAACAGCCTGGAAGAATATCAGAAATTCATGCGTTTATTTTCCAGTATCAGGATCTTTATCTGGATCATCGGATTCGGTACCATTATTGCCGGAATTGTTGGTGTAAGCAATATCATGATGATAGTGGTAAAAGACCGTACCAAGGAAATCGGTATCCGTAAATCCATGGGTGCAACGCCCTGGAGCATCATCAGCCTGATTCTGCAGGAATCTGTGCTTATAACCTCTTTTGCGGGTTACTTTGGATTGGTGCTGGGTGTTGTGGTTCTTGAAACCATTGGAAGTAAAATAGAATCTCCGTTTTTCTCGCGACCTTCAGTTGATTTGGGTATAGCACTGTATGCCTTGCTTTTGCTGGTGCTCAGTGGGGCCCTTGCAGGATTTATACCTGCCAGGAAAGCTGCAGCTATTAAACCGATTGAGGCGCTTCGCGATGAGTAGATTTTCTGATGTCGGATGTCAGAATTCGGTTTGAGACAGGGAGAAGGGAAGACCTGCGAGAATTTCATTATTATAAATTAATAATAAGGGGAAAATAAATGCATTTAACCATCATGAAACTTGAAACTTTTTAACCACTTAAGACCTAAATGCATGAAGAATCACTAAGCTTTTCTAAACAACTGAATGAACATTGAAACTCTGGAACATTTTGCTAAAAACATTATCATTAAACCAAAGACATGTTTGACCTCGACCGCTGGCAGGAAATTATGAGTGCGCTGAAGAAGAACAAACTTCGCACCTTCTTCACGGCCTTTGGCGTGTTCTGGGGCGTGTTTATGCTGGTAATTATGCTTGGTTCCGGCAATGGGCTCCGCAACGGTGTTACCAGCGATTTCGGCGATTTTGCAACCAACAGCGTGTTTATGTGGACTCGTCCGACTACTATTCCATACAAAGGGCTCCCGAGAGCAAGACAATACAATTTCAAAAATGACGATATTGATGCTTTACGGCGCGAAATCCCCGAAATTGAGTACCTGGCCCCCCGAACCCAGGGTGGCGGATTTCAGGGAGGCAATAATGTAATGCGTGGCGCAAAATCAGGCGCTTTCGCAGTGATGGGCGACTATCCAGAATGGAACCTGATTGACCCTGTTGTAGTAAATAATGGCAGGTTTCTCAACCATGCCGATTTAAAAGAAAAACGCAAAGTTGCAGTCATAGGAAATAAGGTTTATGAAGTATTATTTGCCCCGGGTGAAGAGGCAATTGGACAATATATACAGATACAAGGCATCTATTTCCAGGTTGTCGGAGTCTTTAAACCTAAAAACTCAGGGGTTAATTTTGGTGGTGATAAAGAACAAAGTGTCTTTATTCCTCTGACTACTTTTCAACGGGTGTATAACTGGGGAGATGTGATTGGCTGGTTTGCTTTTACTTCCAAACCTGGAACACCTGCTTCGGTTGTCGAAGAGAAGGCAGCAGCCCTGCTCAAGCGCCGCCATTCAGTATCGCCGGACGACCCGCAGGCTATAGGTTCATTTAATATGGAAAAACAATATAATCAAATGACAGGCCTCTTTACCGGAATCAACGGTCTGATATGGATTGTGGGCATTGGCACCTTGCTTGCCGGCGTGATTGGGATCAGCAATATTATGCTTGTGATTGTTAAAGAACGAACCAAGGAGATTGGCATTCAGCGGGCTATTGGTGCAAAACCCTGGAATATAATATCTCAAATCATTACCGAATCGGTATTCCTCACAACTTTCGCCGGATATGTTGGACTAGTTATCGGGGTTGGAATTCTCGAAGGCGTAAATTATGTGCTTTCTTCAAGCGGAGCCGAGTCTAATATGTTTAAAAACCCCAGCATTGATTTCAAAATGGCAATAACAGCCCTGTTTATCCTGGTGATTTCAGGAGCCATTGCCGGCTTGATTCCTGCCCGAAAGGCCGTGAGCATTAAACCGATCGATGCACTCAGATATGAATAAACAGTTTTGTTAACCCAAAAAGATCAGCATACAATGAAAAAGGCTTTAAAAATAGTGATTGGAATCTTAATCCTGGTGGTATTTATTGGCACTATAGCATATCTGTATCAGAAATCCCAGGCTAAACCAGTGATATTTGATACAACCACAGCACAGATTACCAATATTGTAAAGAAAACCGTAGCAACAGGTAAAGTGGTTCCACGTAAAGAAATTGAGATAAAACCTCAGGTTTCCGGTATAATTTCCGAATTGTATGTCGAAGCCGGGCAGAAAGTCAGAAAGGGTGATATGATAGCCAAAGTGCGGATCATACCGAATATGATAAACCTGAATGAGGCTGAATCGCGGGTAAACCGGGCAAAAATCAACCTTGATAACGCTCAGCAAAACTATAACCGTCAGAAACCACTTTATGACAGCAGGGTAATTGCCCTGGCAGAAATGCAGACCTACGAAGTTGCCCTGAAGACTGCACACGAAGATGTGGATGCGGCTGAAAATAACCTTCAGCTGATTCGCGATGGTATTACAAAAACTGCCGGAGCTGTCAGTAACACCATCATTCGTTCAACCATTGAAGGAATGGTTCTCACTGTGCCGGTTGAGATAGGTAACTCTGTTATTGAAAGCAATACTTTTAATGATGGGACTACAATAGCTACCGTTGCCGATATGGGAGAAATGATTTTTAAGGGTAAAGTTGATGAATCTGAAGTTGGAAAACTTCATGAGGGGATGGAACTCATCATGACAATTGGTGCCATTGACACTGAGAAATTTACCGCCAGGCTTGAGCACATTTCACCAAAAGGTGTTGAAGAAAACGGTGCCATACAGTTTGAAATCCGTGCTGCAGTTGAACTGAAGGACAAATTGTTTATCCGTGCCGGTTATAGTGCAAATGCCGATATAGTGCTCGAAAGCCGCGACAGCGTACTCTCGGTCCAGGAAAGCCTTGTGAAATATGAAAGTGACACGGCTTCAGTCGAAGTGGAATCTTCACCACAGGTATTCAAGAAAAGGATTATTAAAACAGGTCTTAGCGATGGTATAAATGTTGAGATACTTTCAGGTATTACCAAAAAAGATAAACTCAAAATACAAAACACCGCTGCATCCGGAACTGAGGAGAAAAAATAATACAAACCTTCCAAAGCCAGGATGATAAAAGTATTCTGACATTCCAGGATAGTTAAACGACTCGCTTATTCTGATAATTTATACGCTCTAAAATGTCTTTATAATAAAATTACCTGATTTAAAATATTGAAGATGTTGTTAATCTCTTCAAAGAACATGATTGGTTTATATTGTAAAGTACTTTTCTAAGCTATTTATTTAGTGCCGTAGAAAGGAGATCACATTCGGTGACTGACATACTTATATACTTTGTTATAATTGCGTTATCTTGTATGCGATGTCCTCGCTTCTTGCTTTCGTTGCAAGAAAGGCACTGAAATCAAAATGATAAAAACCAGATCTTTATCATTTGTGTATTCCTGAAATTGAATTTATTCCGATACGAAATTCATAATGGTCCATCCTGATAAATACCGGGAGAACTAAACGAATTTCTGATCGGTATTTACCACTGTAGAATTTTAAAATGGCCTTTGGCCTATTATAAAGTTCACATTGGTATTAAAGCATGGCAAACCATTCAGCTGAGGGAAAATAATCAAAATCTGATTAAAAAGATTTCTGTCAACTATTACAAACAGTTGCTCACGGATGTAGAGAAAATAAGAATCAATGTCATCTGGCACCTGAACGAAATTTCAGCTCAAACACAAAAACTAATCAGGAAATTGGGCATCGTGTTAATATGATACACAACTTCGTGCCAAGTCAGGGATCAAAATATTATTTCAGGAAAGTACTATTGCTTTATGACTGATCCGGGATAAATACCGGCTTTTTGCCTCAATGGGATCAGCATCCTGTGCAATATATATGGTGGTCTTGTGATCTATAATAACAGCCTGTAGTTTACTGATATTTGGTGATTCATAATTATTGCTCCTTTTCTCACTCATAATTTTACATTTTATCAGACATAACATAATGCCCTGTAACTCAAAAAGCTAAAGGTACTATTAATTTTTCATACTAAAAAATATTTGAATGTTTTTTACGCATCATTTTCTTCGAAGTTTAATGAATGACCCCGAGGCAGAGCCTCGAGGTATCAAAATGACTTTTTTATTTGCTTCCGACCCAGAGGGTCGGGGATTTAAACCAAAAAATCATTAAATTCGTACTTCAATAAAAAAAAAATCCAACTGACTTAATATCTGAATAATGTCATTATGGCGCGTAATTCTTTGTATTGTATTCCCTCCGCTCGCCGTGATAGATAAGGGATGCGGCTCAATTATAATAGTTTTTCTGCTCACGTTATGTGCCTGGGTTCCAGGTGTTATCGGAGCTTTGATAATTTGTAACAAATAATAAATATGCTTGAGGATATTGAAGCATCGAGATTATAAAATAAAAAAACCGCCCTGCACTCTATTTTACATGGCTCATGCTAAACTTAGCAACTGGAATGATGGTTCAGGTAGTTGTATCATCTCCAAACATTTAACCAAGCAAATTCAATCCATTCCGCAAAGCATTCGAATGAGGGGTAAAATGAGTTCACTCCAAAGCGTAAAGGGCAGAACAAATCAAATATTTGATGCAAAATACTATTTTCATTTACTATTCTCATATTATTAAAAGAAAAACCTGACTGATAATTGATGTCCTTGTATTTCCTTCGGAAAACATAAGCCTTTAAATACTCTTTTTGATTCCTGAACTTTGATTTTGCATCTATTGAATGTTTTCGTAATGAAAATCATATCAAAAAAGATATCTATTCTAAAGATCAATCCTGGTGCGATTATCCTTGCTGGTTAAAGGAAAAATTATTATTTATTCTTTTATCTCCTATATTCTCAATTTCTTATTTCAACAAATTTTAGTCAAACACTTCTCACTCTGATACGTTTTTTCCAGTTAATCAGGTATACGCCGGCCAGTATAATGCTCATGCAAATAATATGGAGCAGGCTCACTTTTTCGCCATAGAGTACACCCCACATTATAGCAAAGATTGGGATGATATAGGTAACCGATGAAGCGGCGATAGCCGAAGAATACCGGATCAGGCTGTTCATGAGTAACATGGCCAGGGCTGTGCCTACAATGGCGAGTGCTGCCAAAGCAAGGAAATGTAACGGCCATCCCGGAGTTGTCACTACCGGAGCAAAATCAGTAGTCAGCAGGTATATCAAGGCTACAGGACCAATAAAAAGAAATGAAAAAGATGTAATCTGAACTCCGGTAAGATGCGAAAGTCTGGACTTGATCTGATTGATGCTGATGGCATAAAAACAAGTTGCAAGTATGATATACAGTGCATAACTATTAAGGGTTCCCAGGTGGAAACTATCGCCTGCCAGAATAAGTCCGGTAGCACCCACAAGACCCAGTGACAGACCTATGACCTGTAAACGCCGGAATGAAGTTCGGTGAAAAAGCAGACCTACTATTAGTGTAAATACAGGCGTAAGGGAGTTGAGCATTCCGGCAAGTGAACTGTCTATGCGGGTTTCGGCTTTCATAAACAGGAATGCCGGGAAAAAACTACCGATAAATCCTGCAATAAACAGGCTTTTTAAATCCTTCCGCTTCAATTTTTTGATTTGTCTTATTGCTATAGGGGTTAACGCCAGCGAAGCCAGAAATATACGCAAAGCTGCCGCCTGATCGCTGCTGAAACTCTTCATCCCAATCTTCATTAAAATAAACGAACTGCCCCAGATAAATGCCAGTATCATCAAAATAACAAACTGAAACCATCGTTTTTCCCAAATCATTATTCCTGAATTTTAAAAGCGGAAAGATAATATAAAAGCTTGAGCGGATGATTATTCAATAATTATACAGTTAATCAACATCCTTCAGATAATTTAGTTCATCCAATTATGTTCCATTATCACCTGATAGTCTTGAGCGGTTAGCTGATTAAAAGTGTAAAAAATCTGCTTATCAATTAGTAGTGACAGCATATTGATTTTTTGATTTTGAGAAAGCAACGCTCGTTTTTTGCCTTCAGTTGATAGTATAAACCATTTTCAACTTTTTTAAATTCATCTTAAATTCGGCAAGCTTACGTAGTTTTGTAATTTTATTGTATATTTGTAGTCTATAGGCTTCATATATTCTATATATTTTATTCAATGATGCCTATAGTATACTTTAATTAATAATTGCAAAATGACAACTCAAGACAATCCTGTTGACTGGTACAGCATGAGCGATCGGGCAATTGCAGCCGAATTGGGCTCCACACTCAAACAAATTCGCATACAGCAAAACCTAACTCAGGAACAGGCAGCCGAAAATGCCGGGCTTTCCCGTTCTGCTGTCAGCGAAATGGAAAATGGAAGAGTAGCCACATCGTTGCTTACAATTATACAGATATTGAGGGCACTGGAGCAATTACAGCTGCTTGATAGCTGGCAGGTTTCAGGCCAGATCAGTCATTTACAGAATAAAGAAATAACCGGCAGGAAACGCATGCGTGCTGCCAGATCAACAAGAATGAAAAAAAAGGAAGAAAATGAATGGGAGTGGCTGTAAAAAAGTAAAACAGACTCAACTGCTTGTTTCTATGCAACAACATCAGGATCCTGATACAGTTTCAGATGATAGTAAATTGATAAAAAGTCCATTGTTTAAAAAATTGTAACTATTCCGCCCCCCTCTAAAAAGCGCTATTAACTGCCTGCTGTTTATATAATTCCGGATATGACTGTAAAATTACATTATTTATGCTGTTCCTTTGTCTTAAATTTGAGAGTTATTTTGGATCCCTACAAAGAA